>CBDUWS010000120.1:0-5860 GCA_965370985.1 uncultured bacterium | reverse complement strand
GCCGTGGTGTGTTTAACAAACAGCGTCAAGGTGCCGTTCACAACTCCTGCTTGGCTAAGGATGTCTTTCATCGATGGGGTGAGGTTTTCGATCTGAGAATCTCCATGCATGGAGACTTGTAGGGAATGTGTTGAAACTGTCATGGGTAGTCTATGCCGCGACAGAGGTCAGGAATCGTTGTTCGGCTGGTGAAAGCTTTCCTCCACGCGCTTGTCGGAGGATCGTGGTAAAACGGCCTTCACGCGTCAAACGACAAATCGTTCGAAAGACTTCCTGGCTGACAATCTTTTGCTTGGTGAGTTGGCGGAGATAGGTGAAGGCCGCCTGAAAACTTTCTTCTGAACGGGCGTAATAATCCTGCCCACGTTGATGATTGCTATAGGCCTCGAGTTGTTCGCAGGCCACCAGAATTTCTCCCAGTTGATGCGTCCACCCTGGTGAGGTGTCTAATTTTTCAGGATAATAATAATACAGCATGATTCGTTCCATCCACGGTGCCCATGGAATTCCATAGATTTGTAATGTGGCCTTCACTGGACGGAGACATTTTTTGAGGCGTCGAGCAAATCCTAACCGCATTTCAATGTGGTCTTTGACCGATGCCGTGAGGTTCAGCTTTTGTTTTTGGAGTTCGTGGTGATATCGCTTCATAAAGGCTTGCGCTTCTTGCCCGTAAGGCGTCCGGGGATGCTTTGCTCGCCATTCTCGTGGTCGGGTGGGAACCCCCTCGTGCTTGGCCCATGACCAGATTTTTCCGAACAATTTTTGATCAAGCCCGGCTCGCCCCATATCATGAAGTAAACAGGCTGCCTCAAACTGTTTCAGCCGCAGGAGTGGGTGTCCCAACTCTACCGCGACGGGCACACACATACGTGCGGTTCGATGGGCATGAGCCTTATCATACCCTGGCAGCATTTTTTGAGGGTTATCTGGATGTGGAACATCATACAACTTTAGCAGGGACGAGACTTGAAGTCGGGTGAGAAATGTGTGTGAGAGCTTCAAAGCAAGTGGGGGATGATTCGGGATTAGCGTATGAGAGTTTGGGTGCCGAATAATTCGTCAAGAGCTCTCTTTGACACCTTGGCAGAATATCTTACATTTGTTGAAAGGGTCAAGAAAGGTTTGCGGATTTCATTGTTTGCCGCTGGCTATTCTGTTCACTCTCCTTAATCTTTTTGTACAATACTCCTAGGCATCCTTTTTCCCATGAAAATTCATGCCCTATTTTCTTACAATGTTGCCAAATTCCAGTAAGATGACCATCTGAGAAATATCCAACCCGCATTGGCATCGATTTCAGGTAATGTTATGAGCCTTACATCTGGTCCGTGGAGCTACTGACGTGCGTTTCTCTGTGAAAAAGACCTTGCTATGGGGAGGACTCGGTTTCCTCGTCCTCTCAGCCTTGTTAATTATTCTTCCCTGGTTTTTGAATCCTGATTACGTGCAGAACCTGGTTTTACAACAAATTCAACGGACGTTTGGGTCGCATGTTCGTGTAGGACGCACATCGTTTGCCTTGTTCCCGTCTCCTCATTTTCTCGTCTCCGATGTTGTCGTCAAAGAACGGCTGGATTCTCATGCGGTCTTTCGAGCCGAATCGATGAGTTTAAAGTTAGGTGTTGGTCAATTGTTACAGAAAAAGCTTGTGGTCAGGGAATTTTTTCTTGACCATCCGGAAATTGAGGTTCGTCGTGACAAGTCGGGGGTCTGGAGGTTCCTAGGACATTCGACTGCTGATTCGTCTCTTTCATTTCTGGGATCGTTCTTGGTGTTGGGAAAGCTTAAGGTCACGAACGGAAAAATTATTGTGATTGATGAATCCCCATTTGATAGTGTGAGAGGCGTGGTTTTGGAAGATGTGTCCTTGGTATCAGAAACGTCTTATGAGGATGTTGCCATTCTTTCACTGCTGACCTTGTCCGGGAACCTCCGGCAGGTTCATGATACCGCTTCTTTCCGTCTGTCCGGAACATTTGAGGCGACGTCGAATGTGCCCTTGTCTTCCCTTGAAAGTCAGGACATCTTTTTTGAGCAGATGACGTTTGCCGGACATATGGAAACGGACAATTTCGCCGTCAATCAATTAGCCGAGCATGTTCCCTTTGGCGCTGTACTGTCCAAATTTCCCGGAGCCCTGAGAGCAGAATCTCAGTTTAAATGGGTTAAAAAAGAAACGACTTCTCAACTGCAGTTCTCCAATATGGTTTTTGCCAATTCTGCCATTACGCTTGAGGGTAATGTAGGTATTGAGGGATTGGAGGATGGACATCATATGGCCTCTGTTTCTTTGCGATCTTCAAGTCTTGATCTTGGGATGATTCGACAGACATTTCCCCAAACATGGCTTCCTGATCCTATTGCGGATTTGTGGGATAAGGGGGAATGGGGTGGAGGTTTGGAGGTCCTTGAGGCACGAGTCACCAGTTCAACCCGGGCAGATGTGGACACGTCAGTCACAGGAATTTTCCGAGTGAATAATGGATTTCTGACTTTACCGGAATGGCCAAAAATAGATCATGTGCAAGGTATGGTAGTGGTTGAACCCGATCGGATTCATGTATCCGAGGGCCATGGGGTGTATGACGGGATTCCAGTTGATGTGAACCAAGGTATTTTCCTGCTTAAAGAATCTAAGCCTTGGGGTGATGTGGAAATTCAGGGAAAGGTTCCTGCAAAAAAAGTGTGGGATTTCGTCAGTCATATCGGGGACCCTTCTTCTAGCTCCAATGGCTTGCAAGCTTGGAAGGTATCACAGGGCGATGGAATGTTGCGCTTACGGTTTTCCGGAGTTTTATTTGATGAACAGGGACTGACCTTTCAACGGGGAGATTATCAGCCTACGAATGTGGTGTTGAGCATTCCTGGTTTGCCTCATCCCCTGTCCAGTGCTCATGGCAAGATTCAATTTTCCCCTGATAGTACCGTCTTAGATGGGATTCAAGGGGTTGTGGGTACCTATCCATTGACAATGAACGGAACGATTATTCATCAAGGAATTTTACGCTTGGAACCCTTGAATGTGATCGCTGGGTTTGATGGACAGGATGTTTTTGCACAGTCGGATCAAAGAATATCTGAATCCGGTCTGCAAATTACTGGTCCTCTTCATGCATCAGTGACCATGCGAGGCCCGTTGAATCGTCTCAATCTCAAAGGGAAAATCGATGGAAAAGATGCGACGTTTTCTATTCCATCCGTTTTGCAAAAAGAAGCTGGACAAGCGGGAATTTTAACCTTTGATGGACAGATTCATTCTGGTGGAACGGTACGATTTGAACGAATCGAATTGGCGATGTTGCCGCTTCGTCTGCGTGGCCGAGGTATTGTGCGATTTCGTCCGACATGGGGATGGGAAGGGCGACTGGATTCTGGTCCAATTTCCATTGGGTTACTCCCTGAAAAGATTCAGATATTTGGGAATGCCATTCAGTCAGGAATTTTGGATGTGCAATTAGGCGGAAAAGGGTTTGGGCGTGATTGGAAAAAATGGAATGTGAAGGGGTGGGTGGCGTTAACGGACGGTGTGTTGAACCTTCCTGGCATTCAAGAGTCCATTGATAATGTGTTTGTTCGGTTACGTATTGATAAGGATTTACTTGATTTAAAGCGAATGGAATTTCGTATCAAGGATAGTGAAGCTGTGGTGACCGGGTTTATGAACCATTGGAATACGAGTCCACAGGTCAGTATGATGTGGGATGCCCCACGATTCGACATCGATTTACTGATTCCTAAAGAAGAGCGGTCAGTATTGCGAGATGGGGTCGAATGGCTTGCGAATCGTGGCAAGCTGAAAGGATCTATTCTCATCAAAGATCCCATCTATAAAGCCTTCACTGGAAAAAATTTATCAGCGGTTTTAAGCATCCATGACAACTTGGTCACAGTGGATAGAATTCAAGCAATGGTTGATGGAAATGGAAGCGTCAAAGGGCGAGTCTTTGTTCATCTTCCTCCAGGCAAACCGGCTGCTATGCGGGTTTCATTTGAGGTCGACAATCTGTCGGTTGAAAAAGTTTTAACGGTTTTAGGTGATGAACATCGAATCGTTTCAGGGAATATGAACATTCGAGGAAAGGTTCAAGGTAATGGGCGCCATGCAAGAGGGATCGTGCCTACTTTGCACGGCGGGATAGAACTGTCTCTAGGAAATGGATATGTTCGAAAAGGAACTGTTCTACCAAAAATTTTGAGGATTCTAAATCTTCCACATGTTCTGAGAGGAAAGGTCAACTTTGAAGAGACCGGGTTTCCATTTGAAGCCATAACCACAACTTTGAAAATTGAGGAAGGGAAATTTTCAACGAAGGACTTTCTCTTACGAAGTCCGATTATGAATACCACGGCAGCAGGAACTTATGACTTAGGACGAGATCACTTAGATGGTGTTGCTGCAGTGAGTCCATTTGGAGCCTATTCCGATGCCTTGGAAGCCATACCATTATTCGGAAAGATAGTTTCTGGAGATCGGGCAGGCATTACGACAGCCATGTTTCGTATGATCGGGCCGTTGGCAGATCCTCAAATCATCTATATGCCCAATGAATCACTCAAGAAGGGCTTGACCGGGCTTGCACAATTTGCTTTTGATGTGTTGAAAAATATTGTGCTCTTGCCTGTTGATGCCTTGGGCGGATCTTCCAACGATTCCGCATCTTCTATACCGGAATCCCCACGTCCTAATTCTAAAGGGCAGGTTGGGATTCAAGAGGAACAAGGGCCAACAACCCCATAGCAACAATGAAAAAGTGGGATGTAGGATGGTAGAAACTTGAGAGTAAACCCATAGAGTCTGTGAAAGGCTGATGAAATGGTTCCAACAGTTGAATGGAAAGAGAATCAAGTTCGTATCTTGGATCAAAGTATTTTGCCCGAGGACGTTCGTTTTCTGAACTGTACGGATTATACCGAGGTTGCCGCGGCGATTCGGGAGTTGAAGGTGCGTGGAGCACCGGCTATTGGGGTGACGGCTGCCCTGGGGATTGCCTTGGGCGCGAAACAATATACACAACAGGATGTTGAGGGCTTTCATCGACATATGGATAAAGTCTGTGCGGTTCTTTCAACTACACGGCCGACGGCCGTTAACCTTTTCTGGGCAGTGGACCGTATGAAACGGGTTTTTACAGGCCATTCCCATAAAAGTGTGGAGGAATACCAAGAAGATTTATTGAGCGAAGCCTTGGGGATTCTTGAAGAAGATGTGCGAGTAAATAAATCTCTGGGGAAATATGGTGCGGCCATCATTCGGGATGGCGATAATATTCTTACCCATTGTAATGCCGGGGCATTGGCGACAGCTGGTTATGGGACGGCATTAGGTGTGGTGAGAGCGGCCTGGGAAGAAGGCAAACGCCTCCGGGTGTTTGCCGATGAAACCCGCCCAGTACTCCAAGGAGCACGGTTAACCGCGTGGGAACTTCAACAGGATGAGATTCCTGTGACGCTTATTACGGATAATATGGCCGGAGCACTTATGCAGAAACAGGGGATTCAATGTTGCGTCGTTGGTGCAGATCGCATTGCCGCCAATGGTGATGTGGCCAATAAAATCGGAACGTATTCGGTCGCAGTATTGGCTAAGGCCCATGGAATTCCTTTTTATGTCGCGGCGCCTGTTTCAACCATTGATTTGGAGACGCCAAATGGAAACGGGATTCCCATTGAAGAGCGACATGCTTCAGAGGTGACTCAGTTGCATGGAGGGCGAATGATCGCTCCTGCCGGAGTCACCGTATGGAATCCTGCGTTTGATGTCACGCCAGCAAATTTAATCACGGGGATTATCACGGAACGAGGTATTTTGTCACCCCATGAATTGCCAAAGCAGTTATCGTCATAAGATCGGTAGGTT
>CBDUWS010000119.1:0-5860 GCA_965370985.1 uncultured bacterium | reverse complement strand
AACGCGGGTTCTTTTCAATCTCATGGGCACTCCGCCGCCCTTGGGGAGACTGGTACACAAAATTAGTCCCCGTTGAAGCGTGAGCCTTCACTGTTACCGGTTGTTCGATAAATTTTTTCATACCAGGGTGCCAAGCAGCAAGCACATACTCCCCAGGCGGGATGTCCGTGATGTGAAATTTTCCATCTTCTTTGGTAATGGAAAAATAGGGATTCTCCGCCACTAACCCCCAGGAATACATATAGGGATGAAACCCGCATTGCATCACAAACACATTCCGCCCTTTTCGTAAATGAATTCGTTCAACCATGGGTTTACCAGCCATGTATTTCTTCCCAAAAATTCCTGCCAGCTCAAGGAAGGGATTCATGGGCAACGGCCGATTAAACAGGACTCGTGCGCCGCGTTTCCTTGCGGTTTCATAGCCTTGAATATCGTGTTCCACGGGATCCATGTTGACTACTTCAATTTCATCATGGTCTTTGATAACATTCACGAACGGAAGAAATTCACAGTCGATGGAATCAATCCTGACCTTCGGCAATGTGAACGCTTTTCCTTTCTTGACATCCTTGAGCATGACCACAACATCTTTGAGTCCTTTATCCGGGCCAATGATAAAATCCTCAACAAGTCGCCATCCCGTTCCAGTGGAAATGGTGCCACAAAACACCGGATCAGGAATCGTCACCAGGTTAAAGGCCATGGGTCGAGGTTTTCCGCCTTCAATCGTCACTTTTCCCTGAATCGTTCCTCCATTTGTTACCTTGATTTCATCGTAGGACCAAACCGGTTGCGCCAGGATCGGCCAAAACCCTACCCCAATGATTCCTATGACAAATAATCTCCAATTCATTAGCTCCTCCACAAATCAGTTACCTTATCCTGCGGATTGCATACTTCACATTACAAAATCTTGCATCATTCAGCTGGACTCTTTCTGAACCAATTCTTTCGCTTCTTCGATTTGGTCATTGGTCATAGTTGCCACCAACTTCACAAGATCCGTTTTGGCTATCTTATCGCCCTTCTGTGCAGCCAAAGATAGCCATTTGTAAGCAAAGAGAAAATCTTGGGGAACCTTATCCTCCCTCGTTGCATACAAGAATCCGAGGTCGGCCTGGGCCTCTAAGAGCCCCTGATTGGCAGCATGCGTATACAACTCAACAGCTTTGTTAACACTTTGCTCCACACCTTCACCGTTTAAATACATTTGCCCAAGTGCATACTGAGCAGGTGCCACCCCCTGGTCTGCGGCTTTCTCGAACCAGACCACAGCAATCTTCACATCATCTTGGTTCCCTCTCCCTTGGCGATACAACACGCCCAAATTGTTTTGAGCCCCTGGATGTCCTTGGTCTGCTGCTAATCGAAACCACTTAATGGCTTCAGTAAAGTTTTCTGGAACGCCAGTGCCCACATTATACATCCATCCCAACGTCACTTGTGCATCCACATGCCCTTGCTCCGCAGCCAGTCGGTACCACTTCGCAGCTTCCTCCGCATCCCGTTGGGTACCCTTCCCCCTATTATAGAGTTCTCCAATAGCTGCCTGAGCTCCGGCATGCCCTTCTTCTGCAGCGTAACGAAACATTTTCATGGCCGTTTCGTAGTCACCGGCTTCGAGCGCAGTGACACCTTCCTGATAATTGGCTTCTACATTTTGGCAACCAATGGTTCCTGCGACCAAAGCCAAGCAACAACTCAGCATGATAATGGTAAATTTCATTTTATATACGTGTCACAAATTTGGTGAAAAACCTATTTGAGTTTTCTGAGGTCCGTATCATACCAGAATTTCAAAAAAAACGGGGGAGCCTTTAAAAGGCTCCCCCGTTCAGAAACGCCCTGTCTTTCAAAACCCTCTTGGTTATTTAAAAGACGTTGGAGTAGGTTTAATAGATTCAGGCTGCTCCAATTCAGCTGTTGAACTTCCTGCCGTTGCACTTCCCCTCAACGGTTGAATCCGCTGATCATTAGGAGGCAACACCCGGAAATATCCCCATTGGCCTGACTGGGCATAATTGAGCCGCCCATTGGACCAGACATAGTCCCCACTATTGGCATTTCGGCCACCAGCAGAGGATAGGTACACATCCAGCCCTTCAGAACTGGCAAACTCCACGGTGCTGATCATGTCAGCACCTTCCATAAACGGCTCAATCGGCCATTCATGGTCTTCAATGGTGAACATGCCATTCTGCTCACTTGCAGCGCCAAAGACATGGACCCGAACCGGATCTCCGGAATGAGCCATGATAGTTGGTGTGACAGGATCTTGCGGATTATCCACCTGGCAGGGTTGGAACATCCTTCCCAGTGAACACCCGGCTTCTTCTCTGTAGAGGTAAGGTTCAGATCGGTAATTTACGCCAATCAACCCTGCCACATTTTGTACGTATGGCATAAATGCCGTTCCCATGATGTTGTCCTCGTCTTGGAAGTACAAGGCCGCATCACGGTAATTGGCTCGATTCTCTTGACCAGGAATCGTCCGATCCACAATGACATCAGCAATCCAGGCATTCTTCAGAGAAATATCTGCTCCGGTTTTAGGATCTCGATATTGTGATCCTTCCGGGCCGATAATCACCCCGCCGAACAACCCGTTCCTGACGTTCATCGCGACATTCCCGAAATCCCACACTACCATTTGCATCTCCCCGTTAAAGGGATCGGCATAGTAGGTGTAGGTTCGGCTCGCCCCTGGGGCCACAGTCTGATCTCCAGGATTGTTCCCAAGGTTCACACCCAAGGAATCCTTTGGATCAAACGCCATACCAAAGGCCGAGAACGATGCCCGGCTTTCCTTCATCTTATTGGTGAGCTTCACGATCATGCAATCGCCCACATTGACCCGCAAAGTCAGCGGCATCGGTTGCTCGCCGGCTACCCGCGTCAAATCTTCTTCCAAGACATAAATCTTGGCATCCGGATTCTTGATTTCGATCTTCCGCTCAAAATCTACTTCAATCGCTTCAGGCACATTCGGATTGAAGTCCATCTGCGGATAATCAATTGAAACCACGTTGAACTTCTTCACCGGAGCATCACTCGGGCACACAGGCAGCGCTTCCGGAATCCCCTCACCGCCTGTTGCCTGGTTGGGCAAAGGCTGGAGGTCAGAAACCGGCTTATCGAGCACCCGAATGATTCCCCACGACCCTTCGGAAAATTTTGAAAATCTTCCGTTAAAGATTAAATAATCTCCCGACTGCCGTCGTGGACCACCGGCATCAGGAAGAACCAGGTCATACCGCTCGGCAATGCCAATATGTAGCGAGTTTTTTCGATTGGCATCCCCGGCATACCGTTCCGATAAGAAGGTATGTCCTGCGAGAGTCATGACATTGCTTTCATTCATGGTCACGTCCAGCATCCGGAGCACCATCGTATCTCCCACATAGGCACGAAGCATTGGCGTAAACGGATCACCATGCACCGCACTACTAAAGAGTTGTGAGGTATCCGAATTGTTGACCAACCGTTGGGCAAACGGCTCAGCCCGCCAGTTGAACGTCCCACCTGTCGTATGCGTCCCTCCATTCAGGAAGGGCATAGGAGTCATTTTGATCAATTCAGTCGCAGGCATAATGAAAGCGACGGTCCTTCCAGCCTCCAACGCCACTTCCACCGGCTGACCGGGAGGATTCCCCGCAGTCACAATATTGACCGTATGAGGAACAGTGTCCTGGATGTGCAGCATATATTCCCGGAAACTTCCGGCCACACCAAAACCAACTGGCTCAATCGTGTGAATATCAGCAATCGGACCAGTGCGAATAGGCTCTCCGGTCTTCGCGTTATGCCAGGTTGATCCATAGGGTTCGATGATAATGGTCCCCACCGCACCATGTGGCCAGGTGGTTCCACCAAAGGCATGATCATGCCAAAATGTCGTGCCGACATCGGCATCAGCCCAGAACCGTTGCCAGACGTATTCCACTGTCGCAATCTCACCGGCCGCATGATTGTTCTTGAGCGGTTCGGTAAAGGTCAGGGTGTCATTCTCGATTTTTGCTATCCGGTGGATTTCCCATTTCCCCACTTGATCCACACCAACCATGATGGGGATCCCAACATGATATTGTTTGGCATTCGTGAGTTGAATGGTTGTATCACCGGCCTTCGCCGCCTTGGTGAGCTTGGCGTTCATCGGAACCGGTAATCCTTTCTCTTTGTCCTTCTTGAACTGATGAAAAGGTCGCATGGATTGTTCATACGACATCCCCGAAATCACTCCGTCTGACGCTTGGTTATCAAACTGAATGAAGTGAAAATGGGTATTGATTTTCGATGATTGGAAGTTGGTGACATCATCATCTGTCCATTCGCTTGTCAGGAGCCAATCCACGCAATCATAAATATTGGCCCGCAAAATCAAGGGGTATTTCAGGTCGTTGTTCGCACGAACAGCAGCCTCCTCTTCGTGAACGACATAGATTAAACCATGCTTATCCACGATGGCCGGCTCGCTCCCCTGGGCGTCCACCAGCGTAATCTCGGTTTCGATGAAATGAACATTATATTCCACACGACCAGCCCGTTCCGGACACAGACTCCATCGTCCGTTTTCACCGGGCTCCGCAGGATAGACACTCGGATTCCCATTCTCGTCACGCTTGATAGGTTCGAGCCACGGGGCTCCATTGTGGTCTTTTGAGAAAGGTACCCGCTTTCCGAAATGCGGAGTCACCCATGGCCAGGCGACCTTTCCGGTCGTTGGTTCAAACCAAATCTGCCGCCGTTCTCCCGCTTTGTACCCTTGCCATTCCGGTTTGTACTTGGGGTTTTTACCTATTGTCGCTTCTTTTTCACTCATGGCTTTATTGCCTTGCCACACCCAGTCCATGACCGTGGCATCATAGGCCATAAGCTGCCCTTTTTCATCGGCCGTATTCCCGGGTTGCCCCTGGTTGGCCAACTGCATCTCCACCCAATCCTTGATCATGACGACCCGTGGTTCACTTTTCCAGTTACTCTTCCCACTGCCAACAATCTTAAAGAGATCTCCAAACCAGTTGACGGTCGTGCCAACCAATTTATCCGAGGTCACTGGCTTCGCAACCCGACCCAGCCGATCCGGAAGCTCGCGAAGCGGCGGCATCACATCATTTTGAAATCCTGGCACTTGCATGGTGTTATAGACACGCCAGTAGCCCCACATTCCAGCCACATAGTGATGCGCAACATGGCAATGATACAAGAAATCTCCAGCCAGCCTTTGACACAGCCCTGATGCGCATTCCGTTTCAAGATCCAAGGCTTCTGCTGGTCCAATGAGTTCCACGTCAACACGATCAGATTTCGTCCGGATGAGAGGATATTTTATTGGTCCATTCTGCCCCTTGGTCCACATAGGCGTTTGCGTTGCCCGAGGGCTGCGCTGCCAGCGAATCGACCCGCCATGAGGATGATGGGAATGAAAAACTTCCGATCCCCCATGAACAATCCGCCATTTTGCCGGATCGCCTAAATAGCTTCGCGGAATAGTCGGCGAAGCATCGGCAAAGGTGTAACTGCTATAGGCCATGGATTCATCTTCGAACCCAAAATACTCATGTTGAATATGCATGTTATTGATGCCAAACGGTTCGCTTCGGTAGTTCAACGCCCGGGCACCAGGCCGATACGCATCGGTTAACGGATCCCGTTGCGGCAGAAAGTCGCCATGCTTATTGACCGGCCGGAAGGCTTCATCCCCGATTTCGTGATAAATGACGACAAATTCACGAAAAGCGGGCCCGGTCCCATTCTCGATCATGACCTGCCACCCACTCGTGGCTTTGGTGGCTGGACCCGTTCCAAGTGGCTCCCAGTACTTAGACCCAACTGGTTCCACAATGAACGCGCCGGCAAG
>CBDUWS010000118.1:0-5869 GCA_965370985.1 uncultured bacterium | reverse complement strand
CTAACTGCCAGATGTGATTAAGTATTATATTTAGGCATAAAATTTACCATAACCATGCCTTCATGGGATCCAATGGACGATAGGAGTCAGGGCAATAAGTTTTGACGATGTTGACTTCTTTTATCCGGCAGGGCGTATACTTTGTGCATAGAGCTAAGGGCCCATAGGCGAGGCCCTGTGTTTCAATCCAAGTATCTGCATCCGAGGCTGGATACCACCCGGCGAGACCAAAAACCGACTCAACTCCGCTACTGCTTTGCGAGTGATAAGCGACCCCAAACTCGATTATACCTTCGCCGTCCAACGAACAATTGGCATTTGTGGGTTGAGCTTCGAAGGCTACGTGAAACAGGTTGCCATCTTCCACCCAAGCGTCCACAATGTCGATTTGCGGATCGCTGGCTTGGGCGGATGCCATTAGAAGGCATGAGCCTAGCAAAGTTGGTAGAATTATCCGAGGTATAAGCCCAGCACCAAAGAATAGCTTGGCCATCCTGTATATTGAGCGATTGCCGTTGATTAAGGAATTGTTCATGAAAAAACCTCAATATGAAAAGTTAGGGAAATATGAGGAACATTAGTAGTCTATCTGTGAGGTTGCTTATGCCGTCAATACGCCAAATTGAGGGGATGGCGGGAGTACGTGATGAAAGACGATGGGAGAAGAGGCAGGAAAGAATGAGAAGTTTCTACTTATTCATTGAAAAAAGGTCTGAGGTTTTGCCGAAGTGTTGCAGGGCTTTCTGAGTTATTTGACGGCCTCGGGCTGTTCGATCCAAATAGCCTGATTGCAGAAGATACGGTTCATGCACATCTTCCAAGGTAGACTTTTCTTCCTGGACGGCTGCCGCTAGAGCTTCAATGCCCACTGGCCCGCCTTTAAATTTCTCGATGATGGTCAACAAAATTTTGCGATCCATCTCGTCAAATCCTGCCTGATCCACTCCCAACCATTGTAATGCCTCTTTAGCAACTGCTTGGGTGACGTGTCCCTGTGCTTTGACTTCGGAAAAATCCCGAACGCGTTTGATAAGGCGATTAGCGATTCGTGGGGTGCCACGGGCTCGTCTAGCAATTTCCCCGGCAGCGTCATCGTCAATTTGCACATTCAACAAACGTGCTGACCGAGAAATGATCACTTGTAATTCTTCGGGTTGGTAAAAATCCAATCGGTAGATCAAACCAAATCGTTCCCGAAGAGGAGAGGTTAACGCCCCCGCTCGCGTTGTGGCCCCGATCAGGGTGAAGGGGGGGAGGTCTAATTTCATCGTACGGAGTGATGGCCCTTGTCCGATGACAAGATCGATTTGGTAATCCTCCATAGCCGGATACAGGGCTTCTTCGGCAGCCGGAGGAAGGCGATGAATTTCATCAATGAATAAGACATCTCGCGGTTGAAGATTCGACAAAATGGCTGCCAGATCTCCAGCATGGGTCAGAACCAAACCTGAAGTTGAACGGATCGTGCCGCCCATTTCTTTGGCGATGATATGGGCGATGGTCGTTTTCCCCAATCCCGGGGGGCCATAAAAAATAGCATGGTCCAGCGCTTCTCCTCGTCCAAGCGCGGCATCGATACAAACGCGGAGCGATTCCTTCATGCGTTCCTGCCCGATGTACTCCCCCAACCGCTGTGGTCGCAGCGTGCCTTCGAGGCTCAGTTCTTCTTCAAGTAAATGAGTGGCCAGAACTCGGTCTTCCATTTATATCGTGTCTTTATAAATTGAGGAGCCTGCAGTGGTTTTCAGCATGATGGGCAAGAACAGAGGGAGGAGACCCCCTTGTTGTACGAGAAGAAATGCGAGAGCGAAATGAAGCGCGACAGACGGGGTTGGTACATCCGTCTTGTCGCCTAGAACCCCGAAAAGAGATCCTGACAGCCCAAACAAAACTCGACATTCACTCCCTTGCCTAGATAATTCACGAGGAATCCCTTTTGTTCGTATAACATCCTTGCTCCCATGATGCCTTCATTCGGAAAGTCTTCTGGGCCGAGAAGATCACGAATTTCTTTCAAGGTCGTAGCTCTCAATATATGACGAAAAATTCCTCGAACTTTATGGGCAAACCTTTCATTGATAAAAATCAAATCTACTTTTCCGTCCGTAATGCGGACTCCAGCCATGGTCCCTGTGGGGTTTTCCTTGTCCCACAACAAAATGAAGGTGCCTTCTTGTTCTGCTCGCACGCCAGACAGTCGTTGTTCAACCAGTGATTCAACAGCTTTGGCTTCAGAATCACCCAGCTTGACGCGAAATAGAGAAATATCTTTGGCGTCAACGTCCTTGGCATGCTCGACACTATTGCGGGTGAGTTCATACTTAGTCGCCCATGTTGGGGTAATGAAAAGGCTGAGGTGAAGTCCCAGTATAAGGCATGGCCAGATAAATACGAGTTTCAAATTCTTCATGGAATTCCTCGTGAAAAGGGAAATAATAGGGGGAATGAAAATACTATAATTTATAGAAAGATTCTGTCTGCTTGTATGCTCTGAGGACCTAAAAGATTGTATCTGACGCCTCGTTCGAGGGTCAATTCTCCGATGTACCTAAAGGCCTCGGTACTTTCATTTCTTATGATATACTCGCGTCCCATGCAGAACGCCATCGTGATCAAAGGCGCACGCCAGCACAACCTCAAAAATCTGGACCTCGAAATTCCCAGGGATCGACTCGTGGTCATTACGGGCTTAAGTGGATCGGGCAAATCATCCTTAGCCTTTGACACCATCTATGCTGAAGGCCAGCGGCGATATGTGGAATCCTTGTCTGCGTATGCCCGGCAATTTCTTGAGCAGATGACCAAGCCGGATGTGGATTCTATTGACGGCCTTTCTCCAGCTATTTCCATTGAGCAAAAAAAGACGAGTCACAACCCTCGCTCAACCGTTGGGACGGTCACTGAGATCTATGATTATTTTCGCTTGTTGTTTGCCAGGATCGGACGACCCTTTTGTTATCAATGCGGGAATTCGATTGCTGCGCAAACTGTCCAACAAATGGTGGATGCCATTTTGGGTCTACCGGTGAACAGCAAGATTCAAATTCTAGCGCCCATTGTGCGGGGGCGGAAAGGCGAATATCGAAAGGAGCTTTTGGCGGCTCGAAAAGCGGGATTTGTTCGAGCTCGCATCGATGGGGTGATCCGTGATCTTGGCGAGTCCATCAGCTTGCATAAGCAGCGGAAGCACACGATTGAAATTGTGATTGATCGGGTGATCGTGAAGGCAGATACCAGCGTAGCGCGGCGCCTGGCGGATTCAGTGGAAACGGCACTGAAGATGACACAGGGACTTGTGGCTGTGTTGACCGAAGATGACCATGTTCGGATCTATAGTGAACAGTTGGCCTGTATTCAATGTGGAGTCAGTTATTCGGAAATCACTCCACGAATTTTTTCCTTTAACAGTCCGCATGGGGCCTGTCCGGCATGTGATGGGATTGGGTTTGAGGCTTCGGGTTGTCCTGAGCATGAAGAATGGACATTCGATACTCCGTGTGAGGTTTGTGGTGGTGGCCGACTCAAACAGGAAAGTCTGGCGATCAAAATCGGTGGGCAATCCATCGCCGAGGTCACACATTTGTCGGTGCGACAAACCTTGGGATTTCTCGATGCTTTGAATCTAACAGATCGTGAACAATTAATCGGACAACGCGTGATTAAGGAAATTCGTGAACGTTTAGAATTTCTCCTCAATGTAGGGTTGGCGTATCTTACCCTGGATCGCCCATCGGCTACCTTGTCGGGTGGCGAAGGTCAACGAATTCGATTGGCCACGCAAATCGGATCAGGCTTGGTAGGCGTCTTGTATATTCTGGATGAGCCCAGTATCGGTTTGCACCAACGTGATCATCGCCGATTATTGCAAACGTTGCTACGGTTACGAGACATGGGTAATACGGTTGTGGTGGTGGAGCATGATGCGGAGACCATGCGTGCCGCTGATTATGTGTTGGACTTAGGCCCAGGGGCTGGAGTGGAAGGTGGAAAATTGGTGGCGCATGGTCCACCTTCGGCCATCATGGCGGATGCGACCTCGCTGACAGGGCAATATTTGAATGGAAGTCGACGCGTGGCGTTGCCGCTTCGCCAACGAAAGCCTAAAGGGTTTCTGTCAGTGATTAATGCAGAGAAACATAATCTGCAAAATGTCAGTGTGAATATTCCCTTGGGGCTGTTCACCTGTGTGACGGGTGTCTCCGGGTCGGGGAAAAGTACCTTGGTGATCGATGTTTTGTTCCGGTCGCTGGGGCAAGGCTTTGCGCAGAAAAAACCGGTCTTTGAAGGCTGTCGAGCCATCCGTGGCCTGGAGCACTTGGATAAACTCATCGATATTGACCAGGCTCCAATTGGGCGGACTCCTCGATCAAACCCAGCCACTTACACGGGCCTCTTCAGTTTTATCCGAGATGTGTTTGCCCAATTGCCGGAGTCCCGAGTGCGGGGATACAAGCCGGGCCGTTACAGTTTTAATGTCAAAGGAGGGCGATGCGAAGCCTGCCAGGGCGACGGGTTGATCAAAATTGAAATGCATTTTCTCCCAGATATTTATGTGACCTGTGAGGTCTGTGCCGGTCAACGATATAACCGGGAAACCTTAGATGTGATGTACAAAGGGCGAACTATTGCCGATGTATTGAATATGACGGTTGCCGAAGCACTGGAGTTTTTCGTGAATATCCCACCTATTCGCGTCAGACTGCAAACGCTGTCCGATGTTGGGCTTCATTATATTAAGCTGGGGCAATCGGCCACGACGTTGTCAGGAGGGGAAGCTCAACGGGTGAAACTTTCGAAGGAACTTTCTAAGCGCCCGACTGGGCGGACATTCTATATTTTGGATGAGCCCACGACAGGGTTGCATTTTGTGGATATCCAACGTCTGCTTGATGTGCTTGATCGATTGGTTGAAACCGGGAATACCGTGATGGTCATTGAACATAATCTTGATGTGATTCGGAATGCGGATTGGATTATCGACTTAGGGCCGGAGGGCGGAGATCAAGGCGGGTGTGTGGTGGCCGAGGGAACCCCAGAGTCCGTAATGCAGGTTCCGGCTTCGCGGACCGGGCAGGCCTTGCTGGAGGACAAGAAGGCGATGAAAAAAAACTAAGATTTTTTCTTGTAAATATTCAGACCAATTTTTTCTTCTCGCTCTGGGAGAGAAACATTACCCTCTGTCGACGCAATAATCGTGGTTTTCCCTGAGGCCGACGGCCCAAAATCCTTTGAGAGATCTACCTTAATCGTCAATAGGGTGCCTTCTATGGTGAGTTCCACGTTCTTCATGTGTGTATCCTCTCTAGGTTAAATACAATCTTCGTACGATTACTGTAGCAAAACAGTTGTTTGCGAGTCTTAGAAACCGACTAATATCAGGATAGTGCAGATCCCAAATGCAAAAGGAATCATGGAGGTATAGAGCACCCATTCACCTTGAGACCGCGTTTTACCTGAAGAGAACTGTGGAGCGTGGCTTTTATAAATAAACTCATACACAAAAATGAAGGTACTCACTGTGAGAACAATCACACGACTGGTTCGAGGCCACGTGTAGAGACCCACTAGCAGATAACTCGTTAGATGAAATCCACTAAAGGCACACAGCACAGGCGAAAACACGAAATACAGGAAAAGAGTTGAAAGTTTGCTTAAGCCTGTGGATCGAGAGAGCGAGACTTCAGAATTGTTCATGATGTCATTTTAGATGGAATCGACGATGCTGGTTTTTCTGAAGCCGAGGAGGCCAATAGATGGGCATCACAGGTTTGGCAGACGCGAGGACGACGTTTAAGGTATGAGACTTTCCCGCTAGCCAAGCAACTATAATGAACGAAATTTTCGCAAATACTGCATCGAGACCACCCTC
>CBDUWS010000117.1:0-5870 GCA_965370985.1 uncultured bacterium | reverse complement strand
GCAAAAGCTACGGCCCGCATGCCAGCGGCGTTCCCTGCCTTCGCCGAAGTGGCTATGAAGGCTGAAAGGGGCTACGCGTTTACGCGCTGAAGCGCTTCAACGCGCAAACAGGCCATTTTTTCGTGCTCACGAACTGAGAGTCCGCTCCGCGCGGCAAACAAGGGTTAGGCCCTGCGGGATCTATCAAGCAATTCGCGGCCTTCCCTTCGGCATGGCTCATGACAGGACTGGACGAACTTTTTGGACCATTCCCTTGGTTGCCTGATGTCGATCGGACCTCGGGCATCTACGGGCTATGCGAGTGATAATATTCAACAGCCCCACTATGGAATTTAGGTGTAATCATTAACAACATCGTTAAGTGACAACTTAACGATTAACATTTCCCCTTTAACAATCTCCCGTCCTCCTGACCTGACTTCTCGCTCGTCTTCACACAACACGTTGTTCTGAAAAGTAAAAATCAAGACATATTCTTGAATTGTAGTATGGCATTCCCCTTGCTTAAGCAATAGGTGTGACACATGCAACCCATAAGGAAGAAGGAGGACGACATGTTAAGAAATGTTGGAGGAATGGAAAGAGTCATTCGGTTGGTGGTAGGAGGGTATTTAGTGTTGGGTGCATTATTTTTAGACCTTCCTACCTGGGGTACTACCGCCTTGAGTGTGGTTGGGGGTGTTGTCTTAGCAACTGGAGTCATGGGGTACTGTCCCGCATGGACCGTCTTTGGCATTAATACCTGTCGAGTCAAATCAACACCATAATGATAATTTATGAAAGGTAGAAGAACATCCTTTACGATTTACTTAGGACAATGCCCATGGCAACGAGAATCCCTCCTAGCAGCGCGACCAGGCTATATTTCCGTGGTTCGTGTTCCGCATGCGGGAGCAGGTGAGTGGCTCCGACATACACCAAGGCCCCAGCCGAAACCGACAACAAGGCGCCGAGTACCGGCTTTTCGATTTGGCTAATCATGGGAAAGGAAATGAGGGTCCCCAAGGGTGTCGTCAGGGCTGCAGCCAAAAAGGCCAGGATGGTCGAACGCTTCTGCGAAAATCCCCCCCGGATAAGGAGTACATAGGTCACAATCCCCTCTGGGAACTCATGAAGAACCATCCCAATGGCCGTTAAAACACCGGTAAAGACGCTGACACTAAAGGCAATGGAATAGACTACCCCATCAATTAGAGAATGAAAGCCGATTCCCAGCATCGGGATGATGCCCATCGCCGACTCGGGGTTTTTATCACACACAAAAACCGTGATGAACCGATTGAAAAAATGCAAGGCCAAATAGCCGCCTAGAAGGTACCAAGGCGCGTGGTCATTCATGTCAAATGATTTGGGGATGATGTGCAGGAACGAGACGGAAATCAGTACTCCAGCCGCGAAACACGAGAAGTAGGTCGTATTCTTCCGACCCCATGCCTCAAAATACCGGATGACATAAATGCCGATCGTTGTGACGAGACCAGCTAGTAAGCTGGCACTCAGCGCTGTAGAAAAGTGAGCACTCACCATGTCACGTTACAACCAAGCGATTCCATTCATCCTTCTCATCCTTTCATCCAGTAGCTTTGAGGGATTAGCTCACCACTCCATCCCTAGGCTTCTCTTATAACCAATCCCTTGAGCTGTTCTCGTGTTTGCACGACCTTGAGTCTAGCAACTAATTAGTGGTCTCCTACTCTACCGGATCATAAATCATCATGATGGTCACGCCATTTTTAGTGGAAATTTGGGCTACTTCAGCATTTTTTGGAAAAAGGCGGTAAGAGCCGGTCTCAAAGGTTTTGCCCTGTGTCTCGTATTGCCCCTCGATCACAAAATGTTGGACCACCCCGAGATGGTTATGCGGGAGGATCTGGCCACCTGCTGGCAATCGAACCACTATGGTTTTTGCCCCACGGTTAGATTCTTCACGAAGGACTTTGACTTCTCCCGTGCCGGGAAACTCATGCAGTTCGCGCCAACCGGTGAATAAAGTGTGATGAACAATTTCTTCGGCCATGATGGTTCTCCTTTTCTAGGATTGATTTATCAAACTAATGATCATGCCATAAAAACTTCCTGCTTTGAAGGGCTTGATGCTTCTAAAGCAAAGTAACCCTTAACTCCGGAATCGAACGTGAGACTTTGGGTTAAAGATAATGAAACCTCAACCGGCAAACGAAGCAGGATGGCTTTTGCCTTAGGTTGTGAGTCGTCGTAAAGAACTTTTACAGTCGCTGTGCCTGGAAATTCGTGCAAGTCCCGCCAGCTCAAGTAGGGCGAATAGTGGATTACAGGCATAACCCTTTTAGTCGTTGGAAAGAGACGTTGGTGCCGACCAGGCCACCTGGCCGTTCTCATCGTAGAGAGTCAGTGTGGGGCTGCCATCCAGCAACAACTTGACGCGGGCGCGTGGCCGATCCTCTAAATCCCTAAGAGTGAGCGAGGGTAACCCATCCGGCTGCAGATCCAGAGAAGCTCGTCGCTTACAGCCTTTATCGTTCAGAATCAAGGCTGGCTGGGCATTATTAAACACTCCCAAAAACACACGGCTATGACAGGTTTCATCCGAGAGAGTTAGTGCTGGCAGGTCACCGTTCCAAAGAAGAAGCCTTGCACGAGGCTGACCATCCTTGGTCACCAGCTGGAATTCCTGAGCCGTCACAATTTTTTGCGGTTGTGAAGGCTCTTGAGCAATGACGTTCCCACTGAGAAAAACATAACTGGCAAGAAATCCTCCCATTAGCCCGGACACCATCGTCAACACAATAAATCCCACAAAATATTTCCTGTTCATGAAATCCTCCATTTACTCTCTGTATGATTTAGGGGTCATTTGCCAAGTATTTCCTTTTACCAATTTTTCTTTATCACTCGTCACCGTTTTTGGACAAGTTGCTCATTTATGAGGACGCCTGTGCATACCGGCACTGGGGAGACGTGGCAACTCTTCGTGGTGCTTCGCGGTCGGACAGGTCAGATGCACTTCCACGGGTTGGCCCTCAGCATTGACGCATTCAAATTCATCAAAGATGAGATGGAGGGCATATCTTCCCGAGTGGTCTATCCCGATGGAGGCGAAATGCCACCCCTCTAAAGGAGTCCCATCAGGACCAAGAATGTCCCAATCCCAGGAATCCCTCGGGTCTGCCACCCGAACGATAAGATGTTTCCTAGGTTTCGATTCCATAGCCGGTATTCCCTCCATAGTTGACATTTCCAATGTTCCTGCAAATGACGAATTTACGGCTTTAACGAACGAAGATAGGCGAGCAGGCCTGCCATTTGTGTCGCGTTTAACGCGTCTTCGAAACCAACCATCGCCGTACCTGGTTGGCCTTTTAGGATAATTTCTTGTAGTTGGGCATCGGTCTTCGATTGTGTGATTTCACTCGCCCGCTTTGCGGGAGGTGGAGTCAAATATTCTGTCATCTGACCTTGGCCGTTTCCTGCATAACCGTGACAGTGCTCACAACTCTCTTCATAAATTCGTTGCCCGGCTTCAGAAGCTCTCGATCCTGCTATCGCTACTGGACCCGGGGCAAGGCCCAACGTCGTCGTGAGGAAAAACGATAGCGGAACAAGAACGCTGGTAGAATGCGTCACGCGAAACATCGGTAACATCTCCCCCTATTCATAATATTTTGGAACCGCTAATTTTCTAACTGGTGTTCCTCACAACATCCCTCTCCGTCCATTCTTTGCTGATGTTCCCTCTTCCCCATCCCGCCATGTTGACCTTGTCCCCTTCCCTTGCCATCCCGGTCCATTGGTCCCATCCCTTCATGCCTACCCATGCCTCGGCGACTGCGACCACCCGCAAAACTGCGTTCATATTGCATAACGGTCCAGATTTCTTCATCCGTAAGCATTCCACCAAAAGGAATCATGGCCGTTCCTGGAGATCCGTGCTTAATCACCCAAAAGACTTCTCCTTCCGATCGATGCTTCCAAAACCCGTGAGACCGGAAGACTCGTGGCGGTGGGTTGAGGCTTGCCGCGCCCGGTCCGTCCCCACGCCCTTTGGCCCCATGACAGTTCATACAGGTGCCTTTGCCTTCATAGATCGCTTTCCCTTGTTCAACGATATCCGGCGATTGCGGCAACGGGCTCGTCAGGGATCGGGCTTCTTCTAATTTGTCCGCCGGTACTCTTGGCATCATCATCCGCTGATGCCCATGCTGTTGTTGCGCGGACACCATCGGCACACCGATGATCAGTGACAACATGAGTGCAGTTGACCATCGAATGGCGTTCTTCATCAGATTTTTCTCTCCTTTACTTCTTGGGATGGGTCCGGACTCTGCGCCACCAAACATTTACTCATTTTTTCATGACAATTTTCCAAAACCTTTCCTGCCGTTTACATGACCGGCTCAATAATGCCGCAGGCGTCGCGTGGTCCTCCTGCACATCCCTTGTTCAGTTCATCATCCTGGTCACAATAGAGATCTTCATAAGTGTGGATGATGAAGGCACTGCCGTTTTCATCAAAGACGCTCAAACGGCCACTTGAGAGCGTCACGCGGCTAGTAGCCATATGCACTTTGCCCACCCCGTTCACAACCTCAATGTTGACTAAATCGCCCATGTGATAGGGATGATTAAAATCCGGGGCATCCGGAGTGGATTTGCCAAATGGACCAGGATCATGATGGCCTTTGGCCGACCCGCATGGCTGACAGGAAGCCACTTCATGAATATGGACGGCATGTTTCCCGTCCTTAAGACCCTTCACTTCCATCTGAATGTCGACGAGTTTCACACCCTCGGGTGATTCCCGTTCTTTCAGTATTGCGGTTCCAGTAATGTTCGAGTCTGTACATCCCTCTATCGTGGCTTTGGCCATTTTTGAATATGGCCCATGATCGTGATGCCCATAGTGACTACAGCCTGAGAGAACCACGACCGCCAACCCCATCATCCAAATCTTGCGTTGTTGAAAAAACGATATCTGATCCATCCTGAATCTCCTTGTTGATACAAACGATGTTCTGATTGATTGACATTTTTCCCGGCGGAATTTCGGGCGTTTACGTGTCCCCAAACATCCGAATATACGTGACAATCTGCCAGACTTGTTCTTCCGTTAAATACAGCGGCATGTAGGGGGCCATGTCCGTACCATGACTGCCGTGCTTGAGGACCCAGAAAATTTCTCCGTCTGTCCGAGCCGCCTGCCAGGCGGCATCGGCGAGGTTGGTCGGTGATTGCCCGCCATGTGGCGTGAGGACACTGCTGGTTCCCCCAGCCCCTTCCAAGCCGTGACAAGCTGAACAATAAGCCTTGCTCTCATAGAGTTTTTTCCCTTTTGCCACGATGTCCGCAGACGGTGTGAATGGATTTTGAAACGATTTGGCTTCTTCCAGTTGTTCCGGGGGAACGCGAGACTTGAGATCGCCAGGGCTTCCCGCCCAGACAAGTGTACTGGTGAAGATGAACACGACAAGGCCAACCCAGATCTCATGAAAATTTTTTCGACCACATACATGCATAGAGTGTTATTCCTTCGTTAACAGTGCAAACATATAAACCGCACAAACCTAACCCCTCTACTCTTGCCCATACTCGGGTCCTAAACCCAACCCAATCCAAGCTCGCAATAAGTCGTGCCGGGTAACTGTGTACGCCACTTTCCCATTTCGCTCGACTGGCAAGTTCAGCAATCGTTTATCTTCCATAATTTTGACGGCCTCCTCGATGGAGGTGGAATCTTTGATACTGATGAGGTCTTTCACCATTATTTCGTTGGCTTTCAGCTTGTTTAAATCTCTCCCTGCTTCTAGGGCGCGCAACACATCGAATTCACTGATAAATCCGACAAAGTGGTTTTCCCCGTCAACTACTGCTCCACCAGAAGTGTGCGTTGACAG
>CBDUWS010000116.1:0-5912 GCA_965370985.1 uncultured bacterium | reverse complement strand
TGAGCTAATTCATCGCTAACCACGAAATCCAATTTTCTTGCGGTTTCCGTCGCCAGAGCCTGAAAGCTTGCTCCGTTCACTTCCTGAATGCTTTGAGTTCCCTGGTAAAAGGCCAGCAGAAGTCCAATAAGGAGCGGCAAGGACCCTACCAGAAGCATGGAAATGACCAGTTTCCGGGTCAGCCCTTTTTTTGTTTTTACAGGCTTTTGGGCCGAAGGGATAATGGTTGTTGTGGCTTCCATCGTTGCCCTTTTCACATCTAGGAGATACGGGGAAATGCTAATTGAAATGTCGTGCCTTTCCCTACCGAACTTTCAACGGTGAGTTCGCCGTTATATTTTCTCACAATTGTCCGGACATTGTAGAGGCCCAATCCGGTGCCTTTTCCTTCGGGTTTGGTTGTAAAAAACGGGACGAAAATTTTTTGAAGGTTTTCTGGCGGAATGCCGCATCCTGTATCGGAAATGGTCACCTTGTTGATGCCATCTTCGCACCAGGAAGCAAGAGTCAGTCGACCTTTTCCTTCTATGGCATGAATGGCATTGGTGATCAAATTGACGAAGATCTGCAAAATCTCCTCCGGTTTGGCAAAAATTTCCATTAGACCATCAAGATGTTTTTCAATCGTGAGATCCTGTGCGGCGGTGGCGTATTTGGCGATGGTCAGGGCTTCCTCAATTTGGGACGTAATTTCGATTTTCATCGCATCGTGCACCTTGGAAGCTCGAGCGTAATGGGTAATTTCCTGAGAGATATTTTGGATACTTTTAGCTGCTTGCAGGATGCTCTGGGCATGATCATGAATAATGGTCGGATCTGTTTCTTGTAGAATATTTTCTGCAAAGGCCAGGATGACATACAGGGGATTATTGATGTCATGGGCAATTCCTGAAGCAAAGATTCCCATTCCAGCGAGTTTTTCGGCCTGGAAGAGCTGGGCTTGGATAGTGGACTCATGTTGCACCAGATCCCACAGCAATTTCGCACCTGCTCCACCTAACACCTCAGTGTCCCTGTGTTTATTTCGCTGAATCAGGGAAGGGAGGGTGGGGTCCCCTGTCACGTCGATAATGAGGTGAACGTCTGGTTTTTGGATGAGTTCCAACGGATTGTGTGTAGTTGGGATATTGTGAAATCGAGCCATCTGAATGCCCAGAGCCTCGGGATTTTTGTCGTCTATGCCCATGAGGCAGATTCTGGGCAACTGAAGGAATGACTCGAGCAGAGCGGTTCCTCCTTTGCCGGCTCCCAAAATCACAATGTTGATGTGAAGACTAGTGGTAGTCATGGAATGATTTCCCAGCCGGGCATCTATGGCGACTGAATTTGGTTCGTGTATGATGCAGCTAAACTGTCTGGGTCACGCATGGGCCCAAAACATAAAGCCCTATCACAATGATAGGGCTTTATGGGTCCTTGTGAAGTTTTGCCCATTGATCTGTCTCCTTTCAGGCCTTGGGAGCCAAGATGGAAACGAACGGCAATGAGATACGTTACAGGCGATTCATTTCTCTCTGTGCCATGGCCTTGACCACGGATGCGATCAGCTTTTCTTTTTCGACCGGTTTCACAAGATAATCCACGATTCCTGCTTTAAGAAATCCGGTGGCCATTTCCATATCCGGAAAACCGGTGAGCACAATTAATGGAACGCGAGGCCATTGTTCTTGGAAGTAGTTAATGGCTTCCACGCCATTGATTTTTGGCATGCGAATATCTGAAATAATGACGTCCAAAAGCAAAGGATTTTCGCCTTTTTTTATGGCGGCAATAGCTTTTTCGCCATCTTCGGCTTCAATCACATCATATCCGGCCTTGGTCAGCGTCATCTTGACAACTTTTCGGACATCCGGTTCATCATCCACAACAAGAATTCGCCCATTTGTTTCGTGCCCGCCAAACATGCCTCCACCAACAAACACGTCTTCAGTACCTTCCGACATAACCGCCCTCCTTTGTGTAATAGCCAACTCCTAGTTGGTATGGGTTCAATGATGGATAAAACTGACAAATGTGAATGACTGTGTTCCTTTGCAACAGGTATAGCTCAGGCGCAGATTCTAGCGTAATCAAAAAAAAGTAGAAAGAGGAAGTTTTTGAGGGGTTTGCTATTATTCAGCAAAAAGCGCAAAATTTAGAGTTTTTCGTCATCTTCCAATAGATTCTGGCCACAAAACCGGTCTTTTTTCCCCTCTTCGCAAGACATGGGGCGACGATATCATAGGTCGGTATACACTGTAATGTGTATGAAAATGAGCTTAAATTCCTGATTAAGATAGACCGGGTGAGCAATGCGATGCGATGCCCTAGGTTGCTGAAAGCCATGAAGTGAAATCGAGAACATCAAAACGATCGCAGCAAGCAACCTCAGAAAGTTACTCCAACGGAAACAGAGCAGACTCAATAAGAAGAAGAAATTTGAACTAGGAAACGGAAGCAGCGCTTGATTTGCGTGGTCGGGTGAGTTGCGAGACTGGGATATGACTGGCAAACACTTGCATCAACCCCAATTCTTCATCGTCCTGCTCTAAGACTGGAGTCAATGCGAGGTCGGTATAGTTCTTTTTATTTGGATCGGCCTTAACCCGCTTTAGAATTCTTTGAAACTTCCAGACAAGCCATCCCCATTTCAATCCGGTCGTGAGCACTTCAACGACTCGCTTAGGATAAAACCACAGCGGGTTTTCTCGTGTAAGGGTCGGTCTGCGCAACGTCCGAATTTTTCGGCGGAAGATGCCCCCCTCTAGAGGGTGAACACCTTCGATGGTCATACAGCCATAAAACCATGTGAGAAAAGACGTGACTTTGTTGATGTTTTGCCCTTTGGCTGCCGCCCGTCGAATCACCGTTTCCACATGTTCTGGAGTGTAATATTGTTCCCAAGCCGCTCGGTAGACCTGTTGCCACGTTTCTTTGGACATGATCGGATGGTTAACGGTGACGTGCTCTAAATCATAGAAATTCATGTCGGGTTCCATCCACACCCCTTGTTGGTGAAGCACCTTGTGATCTTCCGATCCAGGAAGCGGGGTCAAGCAGAAAAATTCCAGGCAATCTAAGGGCAATTCTTTTTTTATGATGGCAATATCCCGTGCGATCGTTTCCGGCGTGTCACTGGGAAACCCAAGAATGTAGCCAGCGACGGTTGTGCATCCGTGGTCTTTCCACATTTGCGCCATTTTGCGATATTCCCAAATTTTGTTTTGACGTTTTTTGGCCCCTACCAACGAGTCGGGATTGATACTTTCCAACCCAATAAACACATTTCGGCATCCCGCCCGTGCGCATTTTTCAATGAAACGTGGAATCTTGTGACACAGGGTATCAACTTGAATGGTAAACGAAATCGGAAGCTGTTCGTTCTCACGCATCGCGATGCAGCGATCTAATATGGCTTCCCAGTCTTTGTTCCGTGCGAAGTCATCGTCGGTGATAAAAAACCGACGGATGCCTTGCGCCAAATTAGCTCGAATAAGGGCTTCAATATCATCTGCTGACCGCCAACGAGATTGCCGGCCTTGCACATTGATGATCGTACAAAAGCTACATTGGAATGGGCAGCCGCGTCCCGCATCAAAACTCGACAGCCGGCGAAGCGTGTTTTTAATAATGTGAGCTGGAAGAAATGGCGAAGGGGCTTCTTGTAGACCAGGAAGTTGATCCATGACGTTATAGAGCGGTTTGAGCCTATGGTGGTAGGCGTCTTGGAGAAGAACATCCAGATGTTCCTCAGCTTCTCCGGCAAACAGCGTGATCCCTTTGTCCATGGCTTGCTGTAGATCAGATGGCGGGGAAGGCAGCATGGCCAAACAGCCACTGACATGAAACCCGCCAATGACTACTGGAATGTCAGCCTTCAAAAAGTGATCAGCAAGATCCATAGCATGAGGAAATTGGTTTGTTTGCACACCAACGAATCCAACCAGTCCATTTCCCGATTGCTGAATGGATTGAATGATCTTTTTGATTGGCAAGACTGTATTGGTTTCATCGTATGGCTCAACGACCAATTCCACATCTTCCCCAAGCACGCGACGCTTGGCGCAATCCAGGACCAAGCCATAGAGGGCGGCTAAGGTGTTGGATGGAATCGATGACCGTAGCCATTGGATCACGTAGCCATCATCATCGTAATGAGAAGGCTTAATGAGGACGAGTCGAAAGGTTTTTGGTGTGGTCATACTAAGCAGAGGATGTACCGTAGCATTATTGAATTTTCATAGTAGGGAAGAATGATTAATGGGTCAATAGAGACAGGAAGATGAAGATTGTCGAGGAGCGACGAACTCACTGAAGTATCGTCTCTAGGGTTCTGGGCCGATTTCTATGAAGGTGAGTTATTCAGTGAAAGTGCTCTTCTATGATGTATGTGGTGGTGGCGGTGAAGGCGTTGGTGGGGAAAAAACTTCTGGAGCTCCGAATGGGAGAGATTCAACATACAAAGACGTCGAGGGGAACGCGAAAGCCGTTCCATGACCTTCCACAATTTCCTTAATTTTATAGGCCAAGGCTTCTTTCACGGCCAACCACTCACCCCAGGCC
Source organism: uncultured bacterium (assembly GCA_965370985.1). GTDB lineage: Bacteria > Nitrospirota > Nitrospiria > Nitrospirales > UBA8639 > Nitrospira_E. The sequence continues at coordinate 1,370 of CBDUWS010000116.1, read as the reverse complement.
GTGGTTTTGGTAAAACAGTACAACATGATATCGATGCTTGAGGCACCAAAAGTGTCTAAAAACACAAAGGTTTTGGTTTTTTGGGGATCGGTTTCAAATTCAGGATTGGTATGAAGATAAGCAGAGATTTCTTCAATGATTCCTCGCAGTTGATCTTGAGTGGTTCGGTATTCTACTCCAATACTCCAGTAAATCCGCCGTTGGGTCATACGAGAAAAGTTAATGAGCGCTTCGTTGGCGAGCTTCGAATTTGGAATCGTCACTAGCGCTTTATCAAACTGACGGACTTTGGTGGCCCGAAATCCGATTTCTTCAACATTGCCTTCCACATCGGGTGTCTTTATCCAGTTGCCTTTTTCAAATATTCGATCTAAAAAAATGGTCAGCCCGGCAAACATATTTTTAATAAAGTCTTGAGCCCCCAATGCTACCGCCATTCCCACCAGGCCCAAGCTGCCCAGTACCGCTGCGATATTAAAACCCCATTCTTGGAAGACTGCGGCAATGCCTAAGCACACCACCACCGCCTTTGTCACTTTAACGAAAAACCCTTTGACCGTTTCGTGCATGCTAATGCTGCCAAACAGCCCGATGGCTCGGTCGAGTAAACTGGATAGTGGATCAACGACACGGAAAATTGCCCAGAAAATGGTTACGGCGATCAAGGACCGGACGAGCTGGGCAAGAATGTGTGCTAGGGTGTCGGAAAGGGTGACAAATTGGGCGGCGACATAGAGTCCGATTACCACGAAGGCGAATTCAAGTGGTTGTTCAAGGGCAGTTAAAACCTGATCATCCAAATCGGTTTGGGTTTTTCGAGCCATGAGTTTGAATGAATGCATGACGGTTCGGGAAATGATACGTCGGGAGAAAAGAAACAACAGAAAAATTCCGGAAATCAGAAAAATGTCGCCTAAGGCGGTTCCGAAAATCCCTGCATCCCAGACCTGTTGAACTTCCCGCCAGAATCCTTCAATCATTCAATGTAATTCCTTAGTTAGCGTATAGCGGAATGACCAATGCCAACCCAGAGGTGTTAGAAAATATGCCCGATATGGAATTTGTTCAAATAGTTGCAGCTTATCGTTGAAGTTGCTTGCGAAATTTGGCGAATGTCTGACGTTTAGTCTTGCTCACTGTGGGATATTGTAAGTGAAGGCATTCCAAAGTTTGAGTAATGATCTCTGCGACGCACATGCGCATGAATGGTTTATCGTCCGCAGGAATCACATACCAAGGAGCCCACGATCGTGATGTGGCCTTCACTGCGGCTTCATAGGCAGCCATATATCGTTTCCAGAGTTTCCGTTCTTGAAGATCCTGCTGAGAAAACTTCCAATGTTTTTCTGGTTCAGTCAAGCGTGCGAGCA
>CBDUWS010000115.1:0-5969 GCA_965370985.1 uncultured bacterium | reverse complement strand
CAAGTTCTTGACTTTTCAAACTTTTTATATAAATATACTTTCATATGAATTTTTATTCATATTTGTAATCTTTCTTACCTATTTTTGACCTACCTCATATGAAGACCAAAAATGTCTCTCCTTCGTGTGCGAGCAAATTAAAAGTCCTGTCGGATTCGACCCGTTTAGCAGTTTTGGAATCTCTCATGGACGGTCCGAGAAATGTCGGAGAACTCATGGAAGAGTTAAGCGTGGAACAAAGCTTGTTGTCACATCATTTAGCCGTATTGCGTGACAACGGTTTAGTCGAGGCTACTCGAGAAGGGAAAACCATGATCTATCAATTACCAGATGACGTTTCAGACTCAACAGCTGGAAAAGCTATCAACCTCGGGTGTTGCAAAATTTCTTTTGATTAGGACTTGAGAGAAAATAACTTGAAAACCCTTTTTGCAGAACAGTGTATTCCCTCACTTATGACCAGGTTAAAACTCGTTGCCTGGCCAGGTGCCTTCTTTTTCATCGTCATCCTCTTCAGCCAAACTCTTGCTGTGGCATCCCAGGGAAAGCTGGTGATTACCGGATCAAGCACCATGGCACCGCTTGTATCGGAAATAGGCAAACGGTTTGAAAGGCTACATCCAGGAACACGAATCGACGTTCAAACAGGTGGCTCCTCACGAGGCATTGCCGATACGGTGAACGGCTTGGCGGACATCGGCATGGTTTCTCGAGCTTTGAAACCTCAAGAGCATGCTCTGCATGGTGCCACGATTGCGCATGATGGAATTACCATGATTCTGCACCGGGACAACCCTGTTCATGATTTATCGAATGAACAAATCAAGGCGATTTATTCGGGTGTCATCACAAATTGGAAGACCCTTGGAGGACCTGACGCGCCAATCACGGTTGTCAACAAAGCCGAAGGGCGCTCAACTTTGGAGTTATTTCTTCAGTATTTTCAATTGTCCAATCGCGCTATTCGAGCTCATGTGATCATCGGCGACAATGAGCAGGGAATCAAAACCATCGCAGGCAATCCTCACGCCATTGGTTATGTCTCGATTGGCACCGCACAGTACGACGCGACGCATGAGGTACCGATCCGGTTGTTATCCTTACATCACATTCCCGCAACATTGGAAACCGTGCAAAACGGGACCTTCCCACTGTCCCGCTCACTCACACTGGTTTCAAAAATACCACCCACAGGGTTAGCGCAAACCTTTATTGAATTTTCGCGATCTTCCGCGGTCCATGATCTCATCCTCAAACAATATTTCGTCCCACTTCCATAGCGATCAATTCTTATTGTGGAGCCTTCGTTTTCTGGCGTTCGCTTCAGGAAGTCTCCTCCTATTAGTGGTGATTTTTCTTGTACACGAAGCATGGCCAGCGTTCCAGCAGATCGGTCTCGCTTCATTTTTTACAGACGCCGCCTGGTATCCTACCGAAGATCTTTACCTCCTCACGCCGATGCTTTGGGGCACATTATGGGCAACCCTTGGCTCGATTATGCTCGCGGCTCCCTTCGGCATACTCTCGGCGTTATTTATTCAGTATTATGCTCCTCCCTTTTTAGCCATAGGGTACCGCCGGTTGATCGAACTATTGGCCGGTATTCCGTCGGTCGTGTTTGGACTGTGGGGATTAGTTGTCCTCGTTCCACTCATTGCTCGCTGGCAACCACCTGGACCAAGCTTACTAGCCGGCATTCTTATTCTGTTTCTCATGATCCTTCCCACCATCACCCTGGTTGTTCAAGCCAGTCTTGCTCAAATTCCCGTTTCCTTCATTCACAACGCCACAGCTTTGGGACTCAGTCGATGGTCCATGATTCGCCGGGTGATTCTTCCAGCGGCAAAAGCAGGAATATTCACGGGAATTTTCTTGGGCGTAGCCCGAGCCCTTGGGGAAACCATGGCGATTTTGATGGTCTGTGGCAACGTCGTCCAAACGCCATCACACCTCTTTGATCCCATACGCACCTTAACCGCGAATATCGCATTGGAAATGGCCTATGCCTTGGGGAATCATCGCTCCACGCTTTTCGTCAGTGGCCTTTTGCTCATGGCAATGGTCGTCGTTTTCGTTATGATGGCCGAGGGCCTTCGGCACCGGGAAACGTATGCTGCCACAAAGTAAGAGCGTTCAAGAACACTTGAGTCCGGTGATGATCTGGAGCTCGGCAGGACTGATCAGCTTGGGGTTTCTCTGGCTACTCGGAGATCTTATTTGGCATGGCTGGTCACAACTCTCTTGGAGCTTCCTGTTTTCTTCTCCAGAAAATGCTGGCCGCGAAGGCGGAATTGGACCCATTCTCATCTCAACCAGCTTAATCATTGGGGTCTGTATGACTGTCGCTTGGCCGATGGGACTAGGCACGGCAATTTTTCTGGCTGAATATACGCAGGATGATCATCGTTTTGGGCGACTCATTCGCGGATCGCTAGATGTCCTGGCCGGCGTCCCTTCAATTGTCTTTGGACTCTTTGGCAACGCACTGTTTTGCCAGGCCTTAGGCTTGGGATTTTCTATTCTTTCTGGAGGACTCACGTTAGCCTGTATGGTGTTACCAATATTGATTCGCACGACGGAAGAAAGTTTTCGTGCCATCACGTCTGATCAGCGACTGTCTGCAGCCGCACTGGGGTTTTCAACATCAACCACGGTAGGGTCCATTTTACTGCCAGCCGCCATGCCTGGATTGCTCGTAGGGAGTATTCTGGGCCTAGGGCGAGCGATGGCCGAAACGGCAGCCTTGATTTTTACGAGTGGCTATGTGGATCGAATGCCGGAATCCTTGCTGGATTCGGGACGAGCCTTATCCATCCACATTTATGACTTGGCGATGAATGTTGCTGGTGGAAATCCCAATGCCTATGCGACAGCCGTCGTACTGGTCAGTCTGTTAATCATTATTAATCTTGCCGCATCATGGATTGCCGAAAAATGGACCACGCTCAACCAACTCCCCACCTGATACAAGCTGAAGAAACGTTGCGTGGGATTCAATCCTGGCGACCCTATCAATCCGTTCAGGCTTGTTGCGAGCCAATAGCCCATATTCGCTCTGAAGATCTTTCCATCACCTATCGTGACCACCCGGCACTTCAGTCGGTCAATCTCGAAATCAATAAGGGATGCATTACGGCTTTGGTGGGACCATCAGGCTGTGGGAAGACCAGTTTTCTTATGAGCATCAATCGTTTAACGGATCTTATCCCTGGCTGCAAGGTCTCCGGTCGACTGCAGATGAATGAGTTCGACGTCCTGGCTCCCTCCACTAATCTTCTTCATCTACGGCGTCAGGTAGGAATGATTTTTCAAAAACCCACCGTCTTCCCCTTCTCTATCAAGAAAAATCTCGAATTACCCCTTCGCGAACATGGCAAGCATGCTCGTGAAACCTGGGCCGCAACGATCGAAACGACCTTGCAACAAGTCGGGTTGTGGAATGAAGTCAAAGATCGCCTGGACCAGCCGGCACAAGCCTTATCTGGTGGACAGCAACAACGTCTCTGCCTTGCTCGGGCCTTGGCCTTAGCACCTGAAGTTCTCCTCCTCGACGAACCTTGTAGCGCATTAGACCCTATTTCCAGCGGAATCGTCGAAGACCTCATTGTGAGTTTACGTGGCCGTTATACAGTGGTTATCGTCACCCACAATCTTGCACAAGCCCGCCGCATTGCTGATCATGTCGCCATATTCTGGTCCATCGACGGGACCGGTCAGCTTATTGAAAATGGCTCTGCGCAACACATATTTGAGTCCCCTCAGCATGAATTGACGGCGGCGTATATCTCTGGAGCCCGAGGCTAGCACCCTTCAGCCTTTATCTCCCAACCGCCGTTAAGTTTACGGCAGTTTGATCTTTCCTTAACACAGTCGTAACACGCCTCTTCTAGTATTTCCTTCAACAGCGATGAAGCCCGCAGACTTACATTTAATCCATACTTTCTCATTAACTAAGGGGAGGCCGTATTCATGAAGGTCGTTCGATTAGTTTGCACACTCGTATGTTTGGGCTTCTTGTTACAGGGGAATGCCTGGGCCGGCGACACGCTTTCCGATATCCTGAAAGAAAAAGGGATGATTACCAAAGAAGACTGGATTCGCATTCAGGCGGCCGAAGAGAAAAAGGCTGAAGAGGCCCAAAAAATACTGGACGAGGAATTTCCTGTGAGAGCCGGCTGGGGGAAAAAAGGCTTTACCTTAGAAACCCGTGATGGGATGTGGAAAACGGCCCTTCAATTCCGTTTCCAGGGTCGATATACCTATTCTCGCCGAACTGATCCCGATAGTTTCAGTGATTTTGAAGATGGTGACAAAGAAAGTACCTTTGAACTGCGTCGTGTCCGGATGAAGGTCGGCGGTCATGGCTACAAGCCCTGGATTAAGTATTATTTTGAGATGGATTGGCAACCCACCAGAAATTCAGGTGATGATGCCACGAAATCGGGAACTCGGCTGCTCGATTGGCGCATCGATCTGAGTAAATTCAAGTGGCTACAATTCCGGGTTGGCCAATGGAAAATCAATTATAACCGGGAGCGCGTAGACTCCTCGGGAAAACAGCAGTTCGTTGAACGATCAATTGTTACCAGTACATTCACCGTAGATCGCCAAATGGGGGCTATGGTCTACGGCCATCTGGCTCCTGGAACATGGCTTGATTCAAGATATTATGCTGGTGTCTGGAATGGTTCAGGTAGAGGGGAAGCCAATGATGACCGTAATATGATGTATATGGGACGATTCCAATGGAATTTTCTGGGTCGAGATCTGAAATGGCAACAAAGTGACATTAAATATCACGAACAACCAGCGGGAAGTGCCGCTTTCGCTGCCTATACAACCAGAGGCAAATGTACCCGGTGGTCTTCCAGCGGGTGTGGCACGTTGGGATTCGATAATTCAGGCGGGCTGCCTTACACGAAGGATAGCGCAGCGTCCAATGGTCAATTCCGTGTGACTGGTTTCATGGAGGAATTCGCCTTTAAATGGCGTGGCCTCTCCATCCAACATGAATATCATTGGAAAGAAGTGCGGGACAAGAATCTTAACTCAGGAGTTGCTGGCTACAAAACGAACCTCATGGGAAGTTATGCCCAAATCGGGTATTTCCCTCATTACCTCATCCCTGTCATTCCCAAACCTTTAGAAATCGCTTTCCGTTTTGCCTTCGTGGATCCGAACCAATCGGCAAAGAATGACAAACTCAAGGCGTACACCACTGCCATCAACTGGTTTTTCGCGGGTCACCGCAACAAACTGACCTTAGATGGGACATGGTTCACTCTAGATCAACCTGTGGGGAAAGATCTCAACGAGCAACAAGTTAGACTGCAATGGGACGTGTCGTTCTAAGTTCCGAATCGTTCTAATTTCATTGGGACGCAAAAGGATTTCCTCCTGTCGTCCCTCAGAAAAGCCCGTCCGAGGCCACCTTCTCGGATGGGATTTTTTTTAAGTTGATGGCATGGAGACTCTGACCGCAAGTGCCTTTACAGTCATACATGCAGTTTTTGAGCTTGTCCCTGTAGTCCTTGGCAGGGCCGGGTATCTAGGATCATGCAGAATTTAGGGTTCTGACCTTACAGTAATAAAATGGTTAACAGTGATTTTCTGTGTTGCCGGGGTTCGGCCCGGCAGCCGAGCCCCTTTTGTTTCGGCAAAAGGAGCCAAAACCATTGACGCCCCGTCCGGCCTCACTGCAGAGATGGACGCAAGATAGCGGAGGGCGAGCCAACTCGCTGCGCTCAAACAAGGCTCGCCGAGTCATGAGAGCGTCCATCCAGAGGGCCGGGCGGCAGGCGTCGGCCCTTGGGAGACGAACATGGCAGGGATCCAAATGATAGAGCGCGGAACCATATATTCCATATGATCCGGTATCTATCCGTGGACAAAATCAAGAGATTCCTGCCAAAGACTCGCAGGAATGACCACATAAAAGAGGGAGGTTATGTTCTTGTTGAAGAAACGGC
>CBDUWS010000114.1:0-5982 GCA_965370985.1 uncultured bacterium | reverse complement strand
CTGCCGATTTATTGATGTTTCAAAGTCAAACGTCGGAGAGATAGTGCGCAGGTTTTTGTTTGGGTATACTGTCCTTCTTGGGACAAGCACTCATGGAGATAAAAGGAGATGCGACGCGGATGAATCAAATTATGGTGGTAGGGGCTGGGTCGGTTGGAGGGTATTTCGGCGCGCATTTGGCGCGGAAACATTCGAATGTCTCCTTTTTATTACGCCCCAAAACCCAAGCAGCGGTGGCCGCAAAGGGCCTGACGATCCGCAGTGCTATTGGAGAGAGTTTTACGGTCCATCCTCAGTCCTCCTCAATTCCTCAAGACTTACCACAGCCGGATCTGATCATCTTAGGAGTGAAAGCCTATGACTTGGATGAGGTGATGAATCAGATTGAGCCCATTCTGAAGCCGGACACCACGATTCTGACGTTACAAAACGGAGTGACGATTGAGGATACATTGAAGATGCGATTTGGACGGGAACGCGTGGTAGGTGGGGTGGCGTTTATTTATTCCAAAATTGCGGAGCCCGGTGTGATCGATCATTATAAAAAGGGGATGGTGACGATTGGGGAACTGATGGGGTTGGAGACGCCACGTCTTTTGAAGATCGTCGATCTTTTTAAAGAGGCGGGGATTCCGTGTTTTATTACCGAAGATATTCGGAAGGCTAAGTGGGAGAAGATGTGCTGGAATTGTGTGTTTAATCCCTTCACGGTGGTGTTGAATGATCATGTGGCCAAAGCATTAGATGCTCCCGAGCTGCAACCGGTGATGGCCACGATTGTGCGTGAAGTCTCGGCCGTGGCCATGGCCGCGCATCGCGTGCCCTTGGACGAGGATATGCCTGAGAAGGTAGTGAAGTGGTCGCAAGAACTTCGGGATATTCATACGTCGATGTATGATGATTGGAAGGCGGGACGGCCAACAGAAATCGATGAATTGAATGGCTATATTGTGAAACGGGGCCAAGAATTTGGGGTCCCGACGCCTATGAATGAGATGCTCACGGCTCTTATTAAAGGCATAACAACAAGGGACTCTTCTGGTGAGCCCGCAGTGGTCGTCGAGGGTGACATTCAACAGCCCTTGCGGTTTACCAGAAACCATATGGGGAAGTTGTCTCCCGGTTCTCAAATTTCTGATATTGGAACGGTGATGCCCGGTATGCGTGGGGCGGGAATTAAAGTTAAAGCGATACTTGATGTTGTAACGCTCCATGCTGGTGCCGATCATGTGACCTTCTATTCACAAGACGGAAACTATTCAGCATGTGTGACGATTGAACAGGCAAAAGCATTCGGCATTCTCTTATACGAGCAGGATGGTGGACCATTTCCATCGGAACGGGGTGGGCCGTTTCGACTGGTGACTCCAGGCTTGGGTGATCTCTGTGCCAATGTGAAGCAGGTTGGCCGCATCGTTTTTTCAAAAGGATTGGCTCAGGATACGCGACCTCCAGAGACTTGTGCAGAAGAAGGGTAGGTCCCGTTGATTTTTTCCGTTCTTCATTTTCCTTGAAAATCTTCGTTCTGTCTTTTTACCACTCCTACCTGCCTTTGCTTGTACTGGTTGTTGCGTCCCTCCCACAATCCCTGTGGTCCTATCGTACTAACCTTTTGTTTTTTCAGGTCTTTTAGTCTGGCTTTCTGATTGCAAGTTTGTCGGATGCACCGTAAAATGACCGTTTAGCACTTACCTCATTTATTATCTGAAAGGATCTACTTGTATGGCGGAGCGAACGTTAGCGATTATTAAACCTGATGCGGTGGAAAAACATGCGATTGGCGATATTACTCGACGGTATGAAGAAGCCGGATTGCATCCAAAAGCGATTCGTATGATGCGTTTATCGAAAGCCTGTGCGGAGGGCTTTTATGCCGTGCATCGGGAACGCCCATTTTTCAACGATTTGACCACCTATATGTGTTCAGGACCGGTGGTGGTCCTGGTGTTGGAAGGGGCGGATGCGGTGAAAAAGAATCGCGATCTCATGGGTGCGACGGATCCGAAGAAAGCTGAGTCTGGAACGATTCGCGCGTTGCATGGGGCATCGATTGAAGCGAATGCGGTGCATGGGTCCGATTCGGTAGAAAATGCGCAAATCGAAATTCGTTATTTTTTTGCTGAGTCTGAAATAAGTTAGGAGATATCTTCTTCGTATGTGGGTTGCGTTTCAAAGGCCTAAACATTTCTTTAATGCGGCATTACTGTGTCTGCTGTGTCTTGGAATGCTGGTCGCTTGTGGGCGCACGCGACCTGTCCAATCACCGCCCGTGACAGGATCCCTTCCTCCAGTTGTTGAGTCGAGACCAAATCAAGCTGCGCCTCTGCCGGAGATTGAGCAACCCCAAAACATTCGCCGAATACATAATCGGATTTTCCGGGAAGCCCAACATCATTTTGAAGCTCGTGATTTTCCACAAGCGATTCAGGAATTGACACGATTGCTAGCGTTGAATCCCCAAAGCGACCTTGAGGAGGATGGGCATTGGTGGCTGGGGCAATCGTATGATCAGGTGGGGGATTGGGAGTCCGCTCAAAATGAATATCGTCTATTAGCTTCTGCGCCAATTGGTCAACGCTATCAATCTCATTCAACTCAGCGGCTCAAAGAGCTTAAAGGTTTACTTGAACAAAGCGATGGGCCTCCGGAGGAGACCCAAGCTATCCGGTTTGCGTTGAACCAATTGCCTGGGGTTGACGGGTTTGAACAAGGTATAAAAAAGATGAAGCAAGATGGGGTAACTACCTTGCTTATTGATCTAGGATGCCAAAGAACGACTTTGAATAATTCGCCATCCAAGAGCTTTGTACAGCTTCCGGCAATTGGGCAACTCCAAGCGTTATTGCGGTCTTATGTTGGACGAAGTCATCGTGCCGGGTTGTTGGTGTATGTCGGTTTGAATCTCCGCTGTCTGGGCCATTGGGCTCCGTCCGAATATCAGGCATGGCGCGATCGGATGTATCAAGTCGACACCGGGACCTTTCAAGCCACCCCATTGTTTGATCTTTTTCATCCGGCCTATCAAGAATTCCTGTCCCGTTTTCTGGCACGACTTTGCAAGGGAGGTGTGGATGGTCTGGTGTTTTTGAACGATCATCCGCTGGGTATGTTTGATGGGATGACTCGAAATGGAGTGAAGCGATTCGAAAAACAGTTTGGAGTGGTCTTTGAGCCATCACGGATTTTCTATCATGGATTTGATCCGTTAGGGACAGCAAAAGGTCCGAAAGGGTTTTCCAGTTCGAAGGGTTCGAGGTCTCAGGATTCCCTGTTTTGGCGATGGGCGGGTTGGAAGGCTCGTGAACGTTTGACCATTCTCGAATCAATAGTTAATCGCCTTCGTTCGCAATATCCTTCTGTTCAATTCGGGTTAGAACTGCATCCCCATGGCTTGACGGATCCTGTCAGCGCGTTGGTCAAATATGCCGAGGATGCGATGGATGCTGCGGGGCGCTCATTCTCGTTTTTCTTTGTGCGGCCGGAGATTGATCGACGTTCAACATTTACGGAGCAGGCCGTAATTGATAAGTTACGGCGCATTTCTACGAAAGCTATTCTTGATCGATTGCTTCCTGTTGTCGATGATCCACGGCGAGTATGGGTCAGTATGCCGGCAAAGGGCGAGCAGCGTCTTCGTCATCAGGCGGCGTCAACGAAGGTTTCTCCTCTGCAAGATTTTCCTTCCGGCATTGGCGTGGTTCACGATCTTCGTGCGTTTTCATAATCGTTCGGGAAAAGTATTCCAAGCGAATAATTTTTGACGAGTGGATGTGGAGCTTAACGAAGACAAAAGGAAAGATGGCTTTGAGTGAAAATGTTGAGCGTACGGTCTATACCGATAGACCCCTGGTCGTCATGCCCGCAGTTGTTGAGCTTCTCCCTGCAGCCATTGGCAGGGGTGGGCATCTCTCCTCCTTTGTTCATCCTTGCGTGTCTGTGGCAGGGACCCATTTAAAAATCTTGAGATAGATTCCCGATTGAAAATGTCGGGAATGACGGGGAAAATGAACGATGTCGGGAATTACGCGAAAGATTGATTCTAGTTTGCAGGGAAGGTACAGAGAGAGGTCTTCAATCTTCAGAACTCACCATGGTCACCTTTTATCGGACATTGTCTGAGATCTAATATCTATGTTTTTACAAATGATGATTTTGAGAAAAAGGGGGTAGGGATGGAACCGCAGGATTTGCGTTATCACAAAGAACACGAATGGATTCGGGTGGATGGCAATAAGGTGACGTTGGGTCTTAGCAACTTTGCTCAAGATGCATTGGGTGATGTCGTGTTTATTGATCTCCCTAAGGTCGGGGCAAACCTGGCGGCAGAAGCCGAGCTTGGCGAAGTCGAATCGACAAAGGCTACTTCAACTATTTATTCGCCGGTCACCGGCTCCGTTGTTCAAGTCAATCAGGAATTGGAAGAGCACCCTGAATTTCTGAATCAAGATCCCTATGGGCGCGGGTGGATTGCCGTGTTGGAATTATCCAATCCCGGTGAAGTGGATGCGCTTATGACCGCCGAGCAGTATGAAGCCTTTTTGACCTCTCAAGAGTAATGGCTACTCCCAAACGCATCATCATTATTGGCGCGGGACCTGGTGGGTATGTGGCCGCCATCCGTGCCGCTCAATTGGGCGCTCAGGTGACAATTGTGGAAGCGCAAGCTGTAGGAGGCGTCTGTCTGAATTGGGGCTGTATCCCCAGTAAGACACTATTAAACCTTGTGGATCTTGGGGAGCGTGCTCGGCATGCCGAGGCATGGGGTTTAACGTTTGACGGCCCGATTGGATTTGATCTGAAGCGGATGATGGCTCGGAAAAATGATGTGGTGCAGTCTCTGGTGAAAGGGATTTCGACATTATTCAAACAATGGAAGATTCAGCATGTGGCCGGACGTGGGGAGCTGGTTAGTGATCGGCAGGTACGGGTCATCGATGCCGATGGTGCCTCCAGCTTGTTGGAATCAGATGCCATTGTGTTGGCCACGGGATCTTCTTGGCCACAAATGCCGCAGTTTCCCATTGATGGCCAACAGGTCATTTCCAGCAAGGAGGCCTTGGAGCTTGGAGAAATTCCTCGTAGTGTCATCATTGTTGGTGGGGGAGTGGAAGGCTGTGAATTTGCCTGTTTATTCAGTGGACTTGGCAGTCATGTGACTCTCGTCGAAATGATGCCTACTATATTACCCACGGAAGATGAAGATACCGTGGCTATCCTGACACGTGAATTCAAAAAACGAAAAGTTCAGTTATACCTGAATGCCACGATTCAAGATTGGAAATCCACCGCTGATGGAATTCAATCTACGCTCAATACTGGAGAGTCTGTCATTGCGGACAAGATGCTCATTTCCGTGGGTCGCCGCATGAATTCTCGTGGATTAGGTTTAGAGGCCGTTGGCGTCCAAACCGGAAGCCGGGAAGAAATTCTGGTTGATGAGCATATGGAGACGTCGGTTCCAGGCGTCTATGCCATTGGCGATGTGACAGGGAAATCCATGCTGGCCCATGTGGCTTCCGCCCAAGGGAAAGTGGCGGTGTCCAATGCGATGGGAATCACTCAGTCGATCAACTATGACGTGATCCCTGCGGGTATTTTTACCCTTCCAGAAATTGGACGAGTCGGGTTGACGGAGCAACAAGCCCGTGAACGGGGAGTGCAAGCTACCGTTGGGCGATTTCGATATGGAGGGATTGGCAAAGCGCAGGCTGTCGGAGAAATCACGGGGCAGTTTAAGGTGATCGCGGAAAGAGAATCCAAGAAGATAGTCGGGGTTCATATTATTGGCGCGCATGCCGCCGATCTCATTCATGAAGGAGCCCTGGCCATGCAAGGCGGCTTAACCGTGACGGATGTTGCTGACATGATTCATGCCCACCCCACTTTATCAGAAGGGTTAATGGAAGCCGCTGAAGATATTGAAGGGCTGGCCATTCATCAAGCGCGAAAACGATCGTAATGTTGCATAGTATGAAAACAGAA
>CBDUWS010000113.1:0-6007 GCA_965370985.1 uncultured bacterium | reverse complement strand
CATGTCCCAGCTCGAAATATTTGATCTTGAAGTGGTCTAATAAAATGGGATTTCCGCTTTGCAGTAGTGGGGGAAGCCTGCTTAGCCAGTTCTATAGAAAACTTACAGACAGAAAAGAGGTGAAAACTAAGCTTTCGGGTAGAATGCATTGCATTCATATCCGTGCTATGATGTTTAGTGGAGTAATAACCGGTCCTTCTCCGTATGTTGCATTCCGTGGTTTCATTTTAAATCGCGAAAAACTAGGGCACCGTGAATCGCCGGGATTTTCCAGGGGTTCATGATCATAGATAATGGGAAGGTGCGATGTCCCTCTTAACGCATGTGTTGCAGCCGCCTACTTATGGCTATGAAGCCAACGGACAACTCATTGTCCCTACCTATAAGCAGCTCTTCAGAGAGTTTTTCGCTCGCCAAAATATTTTAAAAACCCGCAAGAATTGGTTGGCTCTTTTTGGGTGGAGCAGTTCGTGTCTTTTTGCGATTCCCCTTATCATCTTCTTTACCAACTATTTCAGCTGGACGCTCATTTTCTATGGCTTTATCTACAGCATGGTCATTTTGGGGACTCATGGCACTATTTGGTATCACAGATATTCCACCCACCGCGCCTATACGTTTAGTCATCCCTTTTGGAGATTTATTGTAAAGAACCTGGTCATCAAGATCATTCCCGAGGAAACGTATGTCGTGTCCCATCGCGTTCACCACTACATTTCGGAAAAACCAGGGGATCCATATAATGTGCATGCAGGGTGGTGGTATTGTTTTTTGGCCGATGTCATTCATCAGCCCATTGCCAAGGATTTATCCGAGCAAGACTACCATCGTGTTTGTCACATGGTGAGTCATACCGGCATCTACATGAACCGGTATGACCAATATCAACAATGGGGATCGGTCTGCCATCCTCTGTATACCATGCTCCACTTTTCCTTGAACTGGGCATTTTGGTACGCAGCGTTTTACGGCATGGGAGGGCATGCCTTGGCCACGGCGCTATTTGGAAGCGCAGGAGTCTGGGCGTTTGGGGTCCGTACATTCAATTACGCAGGCCATGGTAGCGGAAAAGACAAACGGAGAGAGGGAATCGATTTTAATCGAGCGGATTGGTCGATCAATCAAGTGTGGCCCGGAGCGATTACCGGCGAATGGCACAACAATCACCACCTCTATCCCAATGGGGCGCGTGCAGGGTTTTTGCCCTATCAATTCGACCCCGCGTGGCTTTTTATTTTGGCGTGTTCAAAAATCGGTGCCGTGAGTGCTTATAAAGATTACAAAGCCGACTTCAGAGAAAAGTATTACCTCCCCTATTTGAGGAAATCCGTTGTAGAGCGTCAGCCTTCCGGTATTGTCCTCTTAGAGAAGTCTGAACCCTAAGTTGGCAATACCCCACACACCACGATCAAAATTTACACAAAGCCCAGATTGACAGTTGGGAAATTGCCGATATTGGGGAATACGATATTAAGATCACCAGATGGCAATCCAAACCATGTCGCCAACGTCGCACCATATTGATCCATGCCGGTTGTGGGAATCCATCGACCCCGGGAATCAGTCGTATCGGGCCCATCTAATTTCAACGTGGGAAAGGCCCCATAGATTCCGTCATTCACGGCACCGCCCAAGACCAAATGATTTCCGCCCCAAGCATGGTCTGTTCCAAATGTTGGATTGGGTTGAAAGGTTCGGCCAAAGTCTGATTCGGTAAACGACGTCACCTGGTTCGCCACTCCCATTTCCGCAGTGGCTTGATAAAAGGCCGCCATGGCTTCACTCAATCCCCCCATTAAGCCCGCATGTGCGCCTAATTGATTTGAATGGTTATCGAATCCACCGGTCGAACAGAAAAAAATTTGACGCTTCACGCCTAACGACCCTCGAACTTGAATCAGTTTGGCAATGCCCTCTAACTGCCTGCCTAACGACGATGTTGGAAACAGAGTGGTGAAGGGAGGAGCGGAGGCCAACGCCGCTGTGAGGGTATCCCCCGTTGCAATACCTTGAGAAAGGGTCGTACTCGCCTGTTGGACTAATGAAAACCCGCTATTAAAATTGAGTAATTCTTGTAACCCGGCCTTGCGAGCAGCTCCTGACGTCCCCGACGAACCCGATAATTGCAAACTGGAGCCCGCCGTTAAGGTAACTGGCTGAGAATTCGCCCCGATCAAGAATAACGTGGAGCCTGCCAACGAAGCTCCCGTCGGAAAAGTTGAAGGGGCATTCAACCCCTGCATACGATCTGCCAGTCTTCCACCCCAACCCGTACTTGATGGGACTATTGGACTAGCGTTTTCCATTTGGTCTTGTTGATCAGAATGCGAAAAGAGCGCCTGCGGTCTGGGTTCGAGCTTGTTACGATATTGATCCTGTGTGAGCGGTTTGACTAACGTGCCCACATTCGCCACCACCGCTAGCTTCGAGGCCAACGCATGCAGATGGGTCATGCTAGGATGCAGGCCGTAAGTCGTCATACCATAGGTGGAATGATTAACCGAACCAATCGGATGCAACGCCGAAGCGTCCAACAGCAAGCTCGCCCGGACGGTCTCATAGTCCAGCCGGCCCTGCCCATCGATCGGCACAATCATATTATCCGCATCGTTGCCACCATGAAGAAACACACACACCAAAGCTCGATAATCCCCCGTGGATTGTGCATGTGCGCTCAACGTGCCAAAGGGAAGCATGCGGGCCGCCAATCCAAAGGCTGCCAGTTGTAAGAGTTTTCGTCGTGAGAGTGAAACCATGATATGTACCTCGCTGTTAAATTAATTGCTCCGTATGACCAAGACACCTTGCTTAATGTTGCACTTGATAGCGTGACGAGGTCGCCACTAGATACACCGCAGTCCTGACCCGCGTGATTGGGTTCGAACTGGCCGAGATTGCCGTAACAATACTCTGGTGCTCCTGAGGCCTTAAGAGTTCATGGAGTAACATTCTAGACACGGCACTCACTAATTGCGTAGGAGAATCCGCCAAGGCTTCCAAGGAGCTCAAGTCGACGGTTGCACCCGTTCCTAAACTCGATCGGACAACGCGATCCACAAAATTGGCACGAGCAATGGATGAAGAAAAATTATGGATCTGGAATTCTGGTCCAAACCTCCTGGGTTCGGTACTAGTCGTTCCACCAATGTGATACAAGGGCGAAAAGTAATTAAAGACATGCGGAGCGGCAAAGAGTGGTTGCCCCATGTCTCTGGCACGGGAGTAGAGGGGATTCACAGGATCGACGGTTGCTCCTAAGGCCCGTAACAGCGCAACCTCGAACAAAATTGGCTCGCGTAGATGTCCTCCCTGTGGAAGCACTGATGCTGCTTCTGGATCAAGCAAAATAGCTTTAAGCACCGCTCGCAGATCACCTCGTAGCCCATTCTCATTCGCATTAAACACTTGAGTCACGCGGGCGATATATTGCGGGCTAGGATTGCTTGTGACCAGATGGCGAATTAATCGAACCGCCACAAATGGCCCAACATTCGGATGCTGAAATACATGATGAATGGCCGCATTTAAATCCTCAACAGCCGTTTGACCGGCAGGAAGAATAAAGCCATTCATCAAGATTTTCTCCTCCATATCATGGTGGGAATCAAATGGTTCCATTGGCCCGCCATAATATGAGGGATTACGCCAGCGTGGCGTTTCGCCAGGTTTGGTGGGATAGGTCCACCCCGTCATCACCCGGGAAAGATTGAGAATGACGTCTTGATCATAGGGAGGAATGGGGCTCCCGTTAGGATCGACTTGGTCCGACCCGTCCGGATTGAGTAACGTCGTTCCCACAGAAAAGAGTTGCAGAAATTCTCTCGGATAATTTTCATTGGGATTCAATCCTGATCCAGGTTCGGTTTTGTTATTATTCACCATATCCAAATAACGCCCCATCGTGGGACTCACGGTCACAGCATGCATGAGATCTTCATAATTCCCAAACGCTCTATCGTGTAACATCTGTACATACGGAATCATCTGAAAATCACTTCCTACTTTGGTTGCCGACACCACTAATAATTGACCAAGCGCAAAGGCCACTCGCTGCCGGAGTTGATCATCGAGATGAAAAGCATTGTAGAAAAATTGATTGCGCGCCGGAGTTAAGGAACTGGAATCCGGCGTTGCAGTCGGATCCGGGTAGGTAGAAACATTCATCGCAAACTGTTCATCCAGAAAGGCATCTTTCCCAATGGATTTCACATAGGCAATAAGCTCTGGTGTTGGCCCCCAGGTGGCCTGTTCCAAAAATCGCTTGGCTGCTTGATCCGTCATACCAGGATTCCCTGAAACAAACATCGCCGTCACGGCCATGGGACTCGTCATCCCTAGTTGACAACTCCCCGTCCCGGTACAATCCCCGCTCCATCCAGAGAATGTCTGGCCCGTGTTAGCTGCTGCTACTAATATCACCATTTGCCCATTATCATAATTATGGACACAAGTACTACGAGAACAAGCAATCCCTGCAGGAGTACTCGTCACTTGGCCGTCACCCACAATTGTCACGGATAGGGCTACCGGTGGGAGGGGAATTAAACTAAAGGCAGCTTTCACCGCCATCGGACTACTAAGAGTGACTGTACACTTCTCTGTTCCAGTACAGGCCCCACTCCACCCTACAAACATATGCCCCGCTTTAGGCTCGGCGAGGAGAGTGACAGCCTGTCCATTCTCAAACTCATGGACACACTGCATACCGGGACAGTCGACCCCAATAGGATCACTCGTGACTCGGCCCTCCCCTTCAGTCGTCACAGATAGCACGACCGGTGGCGGAGGTGGCGCCAGAGAAAATGTCGCCGTCACAACTTTCGGCGTATTCATCGTCATCTGACAAGCCAACATCCCAGAACATGCGCCACCCCAACCAGAAAATTCATAACCCGTTTTTGGCACAACAGTAAGCTTCACCTCCATGCCAGCGGGGAACTTCCCTATACATACCCCGGGCATACATGACAGTCCGGAGGGTTGGCTTCCAATAGATCCTTCACCAATTATTCTCGCTTCAAGAGAAATCAATTCTGATGGTCGCTGTGCCTTAAAAATAGCTCCAACAAATTTGTGGCGTTTGAGAGTGACACGACACGCACCCAGCCCTTTACATGCACCCCGCCAACCGGAAAAACTTTGCCCTGCTCCAGCTTGAGGCAGAAGCATCACCGTAGTCCCTACTGGAAAGCGACCGGTACAATATCCTCTTCTACACGAAAGCCTTGGCGGGTCACTTTGCACCTTGCCGTCCCCCCTAATTTTGACAGCTAGTCGCATCAAGCGCGGCTTGAAAAAAACTGCAAGGACGTTTTTATGCCTATTCAAACGCACTGTGCACTTCTTCGATCCTCCACAGGCTCCGCGCCACCCGGAAAATACCTTGCCGGAGGCTGACATGGCTTCCAAAACCACTTTACTTCCCTTGGGGAATCGGCCCCGACAGATCCTACCCTTACACATCAGACCTGGAGGGGAACTAACAATCTTTCCTCCCCCCCTCACAAATACACGAAGATACCGACTTGATTGTTTCTTTTTGTCTTTCTTTACTGATGCCGATTTGACCTTACCATCTGAATCTGAGTGGGCGAACGCCG
This sequence comes from uncultured bacterium, assembly GCA_965370985.1. Lineage (GTDB taxonomy): Bacteria > Nitrospirota > Nitrospiria > Nitrospirales > UBA8639 > Nitrospira_E. The sequence continues at coordinate 407 of CBDUWS010000113.1, read as the reverse complement.
AAGGAGTTCCTACAATGAACAACATACAAAAAAGACTCAACACCATCCCCACTCGAAGAAAATATTTCGAAGGGATTTTTTTGCCATAGAGTCTGCTCTTGGTCATGGGTTGCCTCGTACTCATCATATGCCTCCCCTTCCTGAGTGATTCTCTCACTGCTCGTTTCGTAATGGAGTCGGAAACTTGTCGTATTGTTAGTTTGCGGTCTGTTGGACTTCCTTGAAAGTGTGTTGGTCTATCTCTACCTTGCGGAGCATTACGGTATTCAATGACGTGATGCGGTTTTTTCGGAGTGATCCCCAAAAACTAAAGGGGCCTTGGCAGGAAGAAAACAGGGCCTCACACAAGTGGGAAGAAATGATTCAACAATCACAAGTCCGTCGATGACGACTCATAAAAAAACAGA
>CBDUWS010000112.1:0-6074 GCA_965370985.1 uncultured bacterium | reverse complement strand
GAAATCGGCATGCTGGCGATTCTGGCAAAATCCTTTGTGCTGGTTCATCAACGGCCACGCGTAGGTGTTCTCTCAACAGGAGACGAGTTGGCTGATCTTGATGAGTCGTTTGACGAGAATAAGATTGTCAACTCCAATAGCTATGGCATCGCGGCTGGCGTACAAGAGGCAGGCGGTATTCCCGTCTTATTGGGCATTGCCAAGGATACTCCGGAGTCTCTAAAAGACAAGATCCGGCAAGGATTGACGTGCGATATCCTGGTGTTATCCGGTGGCGTTTCGATGGGCGATTATGATTTTACTAAACCGGTGTTTGCAGAGCTTGGAGCTGAAATGAATTTTTGGAAATTGGCCATTCGGCCTGGTCAGCCTGTGGCCTTTGGGAAAATTCAAGGAAAATTGGCTTTCGGATTACCAGGGAATCCTGTGTCTTCCATGGTCACCTTTGATCAATTGGTACGACCGGCCATGATGAAACTAGGAGGCCATGCCACTTGGGAACGTCCAATCGTCAAGGCGATTTTCCAAGAAACATTTTCGAAGCAGACGGATCGTCGACATTTTCTTCGAGGTGTTCTCGCGTATGAAAATGGGGACTTAGTTGTCCGGACTACGGGTAAACAAGGGTCTGGGATTTTAACCTCGATGGTCAAAGCCAATGGATTTATTGACGTACCGGAAGAAGTGGAAGGACTTCAACCAGGTGATGTCGTGAATGTGCAGTTATTATCGAGAAATTTTTAAATAATTTCGTAGGCTGATTCTTTCATACATACCACAGGCATTGATTATTTTTCCTTTTCATAAAAGGAAGTACAGGCTTCAAGATGACTCCACCCATTGTGTGTTTCGTGGGTCGTTCCAACAGTGGAAAAACCACCCTCATTGAACGATTGATTCTAGAACTGACTGAGTCAGGCTATCGAGTGGCAACAATCAAGCATGCTGGCCACGGGTTTGATCTCGACACGGAGGGAAAAGATAGTTGGCGCCATAAACGGGCAGGGGCTAGTCAGGTAGTGGTGCTTTCCAAAAGCAGCTTGGCCATGTTTGTCGATGTGCCCGAGGAACTTCCTCTCCAAAAAGTACGTGACCGCTTTGTGGACGAGAGTATTGATTTAATCATTGCTGAAGGTTGGAAAAGCGAAGGGTTGCCCAAAGTGATCGTCGTGCGTGAGGAACTCACAGAAGTGAATGCTTCACTTGAAGGATTAATCGCCATCGCCTCCATCAAGCCCATAGATGCGGACGTGCCCTGGTTTGATCGAGATGATGTTCAAGGGTTGGCCAAGCTCATTATGGCAGGGTTTCCACGCCAAGCGAATACGTAATTCCCATGAGTAAAAGTCTGACCCTCATTGTGGCCATGCTCGTTGTGCTGGCCTTAGGAGGGGCGGTAGCCATTCCTCTCACCAACCAGCCAACCTTCTGTGCCAGTTGTCATACGATTAAACCCTCTTACGATTCTTGGACTCGCTCCAGTCATAAAGATGTGACCTGTGTGGATTGCCATGTAAGGCCTGGGATTTCTGGCTTTATCCACGATAAGGTATACGCAGGCCTAGAAGACGTCGCGATTACCTTCTTTGGAACGCCAACCGAACCACATGATCTTCAGGCGCATGTGTATTCATCCGTCTGTCTTGGGTGTCATCGTGCCATACTACGAGTCACGGAAGTGGCGTCCCGCGATTTGCCTTCACCGGTCAACGAAGTGGGGCTGATCATGGATCATCGGGAGCATATGGCCGCCTTTGAAAAACGAGGTCAGGGAGAGGGGTGTACGACGTGCCATTCACGCGTTGTACATGGAGCACCCATTAAAGGATACCCCATTGTCATTCCACGTGGGCACGTCAAAATTGATGACCAACCCCACAAGCCCGACCTTCCTCCGGATTCCAAGCTCTGGAAGACAACCATGACGGATTGCATGCGTTGCCATGATGGAAAGCAAACACATGAAAGCGAAGTGTTAAGTAACCGTTGTGAAACGTGCCACCTGCCAGATAAAATCGGCGGATTTTTGTTCTAATAAGGTCCTCCGTTTCTATGTCTAAGCCCATTGTCGAAGTTCGAAATCTGACGAAACAATTTGACGATTTTACTGCCGTTGATAACATTTCCTTTGATATCAACGAAGGTGAAATCTTGGGGCTACTGGGGCCAAATGGCGCCGGCAAAACCACCACCATTCACATGTTGCTGGGATTGATTACCCCTTCGTCGGGCACTATCAAAATGTTTGGGCTTGATCTCGCCCAGCATCGTGAAACAATCCTTCAACAAGTCAATTTCTCCTCGACATATATTTCCATGCCGTTTTCCTTGACTGTCGAGGAAAATCTTAAAGTGATGGCTCGACTCTATAGTCTTCAGAACATTAAGCAGCGCATTGATGATATTATTGAAAAATTGGAAATGGGTGATATTCGGTATAAGCTCACGAGGAAATTGTCGTCAGGTCAGATGTCTCGATTAACCTTAGCCAAGGCCCTTATGACGGAACCCAAAGTCCTCTTTTTAGACGAACCCACGGCCAGTTTAGACCCGGACATTGTGAATAAAATTAAGGCCTTTTTGAAGGAGTATCAGCGAACCGCCGGGTTAAGTATTCTCTATACTTCCCATAACATGCGTGAAATGGAAGAGATGTCTAATCGCATCATTTTTCTTCAGCATGGCCATATTGTGGCGGAAGGCACATCAGACGAAATTGTTCAACGGTATGGCCAACGGGATTTAGAAGAAGTCTTTTTGAAATTAGCGAGGGAGCCAAAAGCACAATGAACCTGGGACGAATTGGAGGGTTGCTCTCTCGTCATCTGTATCTCTATAAGCGCAGCTTTGCGCGCATGCTGGAGATTTTTTATTGGCCGTTTTTAGATCTCGTGGTGTGGGGGTTCATCACCATGTATTTGAAGGATGCTGGAGTGTCCCTTCATGGAGCCGTAGCCTTTTTCCTGGGAGCCTTAATTCTGTGGGATGTCTTATTCCGCGCTCAACAAGGAGTTGCCGTATCCTTTCTGGAAGAAATGTGGTCTCGAAATCTCATGAACCTCTTTGCCAGTCCCTTAACGGTTGGAGAATACTTGGCCTCGACAATGATCATGAGTATCTTGAAAGTCACGGCAGTGGCCAGCCTCATGACGGTCTTTGCCTGGGTATTTTATTCTTATGATATGTTGAAAATAGGATTGTCACTTCTCCCGTTTATTCTGAATTTGGTGCTATCAGGCTGGATAATTGGTGTGTTAACGACATCGATCATTATGCGTTTTGGACAACAAGCGGAAGTCTTGGCTTGGGGCATGGTCTTTTTGTTTCAGCCGATCTCCTGTGTATTCTATCCTCTTGATGTTCTCCCACCCATCCTACAATCCATTGCCTGGATGATCCCTCCGGCTCATATTTTTGAAGGCATGCGAGCGGTACTCATGGATGGAGCCATACCCGTGATTCATATCCTATGGGCAACCGGCTTGAACCTGTTCTTCTTTGTCGTGATTGTGGCGTGGTTTTATCATACGTTCAATGTCTGTAAAGACAAAGGGATGCTTGTTCGTGTCGGCGAATAAACTGTTCACGCTGTAGCTACCCGCCTTTCCCCTTGCCCGACAATCTGAAGTCGGGTGATGGTCAGCGTGATGGCTCCAAACTCTTCTTCGACCTTCCCGTGGAGTAGCAATGGGCATTCGTTCGTGAGTAACGGCCCGTACTGCTGAAATACATCTGGAAACAGGGTGGTATCGTAGAGCCCCGTGGTGTCTTCCAACGTGAGGAAAGCCATCGACTGTCCATGTTTGGTGACGGCGGGCTTTTCGGTAATCAGCCACCCCACCATTGTGATCTGCTTGCCGATATATGCATGCATCTCTATGGCTGGAATAAGATTCAGATGAGACCAATATCGGGCATACCGCGTTAAGGGATGGCATTGAAGCGGGAATCCAAATAATTGGATTTCGTGTTGGACCTTGCGTTCAGCGGCATAGTCATTGGGAATCGGGAGAGTAGGGGAAGTTGGCAAGAGAGGAATGGCGTGCCTCAAGGCTGATTGGTGTGGGGAGAGACCACAGACGGGATGATTGGCATAGAGACGCCAGAGCAGTCCAGGGCGATTGACCTCGCCGGCAATGGCGTCGAAGCAGCCTGCAAGAATCAATAGGCGAGTCTGTGCCGGTTCGGGATTGAGTCGAGTCAGAAACTCGTGGAATGATCGATAGTGGTCATGACGTTGCCGTTCTTCCAGGAATCGAGTCACGAATGCGCGTTCCAGCCCTTTAAGTTGCATGAACCCAAGGCAGAGCGTCATGCCGATTCCGCGATAGCCCCATTCGCTGGTGTTGATATCAAGGGGAAGGATGGTCAGTCCCATCCGGCGCGCTTCGGAGAGATAGGCGAAGGTGGAATAAAACCCACCTTGATTACTGATGACGGCTGCCATAAATTCTGCGGGATAATGCGCGCGGAGATAGGCCGACTTAAAGGACACCTGTGCATAACTGGCCGAATGCGGCTTACAAAAGCTATAGCCCGCAAAACTCATAATCATATCCCAAACGGCTTGAATGGTCTGAAGTTCGACCCCTCGAGTAAGGGCCCCGTCGAAAAATTGCTGCCGATAATCTTGCAACTGCCGGTGTTTATGTTTCTTGCTTAAGATCTTCCGCAGTTGATCGCCTTCTTCCGCAGAAAAACCCGCCAGTCCCATTGCTACTTTTGTCACGTCTTCTTGATACACCATAATGCCGTGCGTCTCGGTCAGGACGTCTTCCACTAAGGGGTGAAGGGGACGATAGGCGAGGCCGTGAGCGCGCCGGACAAATTCTTGAATAAACCGATTGGCGGCGGGACGAATCAGCGAAGAAACAATAACCAGATACTCAAATACATCAGCTTGTGCGCGCCGATGAGGAGGCATGCCCGTCCAGAGTTTTTTGAGGAGCAAACGGGTGGCCGGTGATTCAATATAAAAGCAGCCGATGGTGTCACCCCGCTGAATGAGGGCTTGCGTCTCAAGGTCAGACAGCGGATCCCAAGTGGCATAGTCGATATGATCACTGGTGTGTTCCGCAATGGCTGCCAAGGCGTCACGGATCACAGCTAAGGAACGATTGCCTAAGAGATCGATTTTGACGAGTCCCGCCTCTTCGGTTTGATCTTTTTCCCATTGAATAACCGGAACACCTTTGGCCGCCACTTCAACAGGCACGTACCGGCGAAGATCGTCCGGCACAATCACCATCCCGCCGCAATGGACCGAGAGATGGCGGAGTCGGCCTTGAAGCTGGCGGGCACGAGAAAGAATTTCCGGCCACGGTTTTCGTAAGGTGGCAAGAGACAAAGGCTGGCGTGTCAGAAGCTGACTGACATGACGCATTTCTGCCGGAGGTATCCCATAGACTTTAGCCACTTCGCGGATCGCGGCGCGCAGGGCCAAGGTATTATGATTGGCCACCATACCGGCTTGTCGGCTGCCATAACGGGCAAAGACAAAATCTATGATGCGGTCGCGTTCATCCCAAGGAAAATCAATATCAATATCTGGCGGATCATGACGGCCAGGATTGAGAAAGCGTTCGAAAAACAAATTGTGACGGATAGGATCGACATGGGTAATGCCTAAGCAATACGACACGATAGAAGCCGCAGCCGAACCGCGCCCACAGGTGCGCGGGGCTTGGCGAACAATCTCATCAACGACAAGAAAATAATGGGCATAACCTTTATCTCGGATGACCGCTAATTCATGTTCGATGCGATCGCTAACAACGGACGAAGGATCACCATAACGCCATTGTGCTCCGGCATAGGTTTTTTCCCGAAGCAATGTGACAGCATGAGAATCGGATAGTTGGCGAAAGTTGGGAAAGATGGTCTCTCGAAAGGACCATTCCGTGTAACAGGCTTGTGCAATTTTCAGAGTATTACTTATCGCATGAGGCACGTGCGGAAAATGGGCCTGCAGTGATGACAGTGGCATCAGCCAGTGATGCGGAGCGCAACACGAGTCTTGAGATAATTGAGAAAGTGTGGTGTTGAGGGCGATCGCTCTGAGCGTTTGATGCAGC
>CBDUWS010000111.1:0-6087 GCA_965370985.1 uncultured bacterium | reverse complement strand
CATCAATTGCTTGCACAGCTTTTTCGCGCTCAACTGCCGCTTTTAGGTTTAATCAGTAGTGTGCCACTTCAGAAAGAATTTGAATGCTTCAAGCATTCCTGCAATGAACTCGAGTCTGATTTCATTTGAACCTGCATTACAGAAGTTGAAGCTTAGCGAGTCGCTGGAAGACTTGAAAGTCTTGATCCCGAGTAACCAAAGGAATCTGATGGTCCAAGCACGTTTGGGCAATGAGAGTATCAGCAAGTTTAGCTTTGGAGCCTTTTGCTAAGATCTTGGCTCTGAGAAGTCCGGCCCGTTCCCAGAAGCCTTCCTGAATTAGCAACATGGGAATGGCCATGAGGGTTTCGCGAAGATGGGAAGATAAGTTTGGCGCACTTAATAATTCTGTAATAGTCACAGGAGCAAATACGGCGATTTGATCTAGCAGAGCATGGTCAATCAAGGTAACGTCTTTTCCTTCCACTCCATGCAAATAGGCAATCATGGAGCTGGTATCAAGACAGATCATTGGTCCTGCCGGAGTTTTTCTAGATCGAGATCAAGTTTAACCTTGCCTTTCAGAGAGCGCAGATTTCGATAGGCCCCACCGGCGGCTACAAGTTCCAATCCACGTCGAATTGTCGGCGTAATTCCTTCCCCTGTGGCCTGGGTGGCCCGAGCGAGGAGGTCATCCGGGACTTGCAGCGTGAGTTTTTTAAGTTTTGTCCGCATGGGCTCTCCTGGGTTAGAAGGATTCGAATGACGTCCTCGAGAATATACCATACTTTATGCCATATCTCCATATGGTATCTGGCGCGGATCCCAGAGTCTGGAGGAGTACAGCTTATCCATCGTTAGCCGGAAGAAACGATATTTAAAAGCTTTCCCGCTGCCATTCCCAATATTACTGAATCGTTTTATAGTCTTTCCAAATATTTTCCGAGGTGTTCGAGCACATAATTCTACTAAATGGCATGATTGATCTGTGTTAGCGTTGCCGGGTTTCGGCCCGGCAGTCGAGGTCATTTTCTTTCGGGAAAATGACCCAAAGCCAATGGGCATTGTTAAATATGTATAGCTTTCTATAGTTTTTGTCTTTTGTTTTCAATACGTTCGAGTGTGATTATCTATATCAAGTTAACAATGCCGAAAAAACTTGTTGTCCCTGGAATGTTTGGGTGTGGGCACCGCCTCCTTGGGTTGGCCGAGAATTCTACCAGCTGGTCAACGGGTGAAGTGGTGCACGTATTATGTTATATTGAATTCAAGTATGATTAAAAATGATAAATGTTGGGACGAACGGAGGAGAGGATGAAATTAACTATGGAATGGGGCGGAAAGAGTCAAAAGCCTAAGGCTTCCCGAACATCACAGAAAGTACGGTGGGATCTATTGGGGATTCGTGACCCTCGGAAGGGACCGAAACCGAAGTCGATTGAGGAAATCAGACGACAAGCCCAGGTCATTTCCAGTGGAGGACTTGGCCAAAGCGAGTGGAACACACCTGATGTGGAGAAATCGAAAAGGGTAGTCTCTTCTACCACAGAAAAGCTTGCTGGAAAGTCAAAGCGAGGAACTAAGTAATCCTCAGGATACCCCAATCCTCATTGAGGAAATAAATTGCTTGTTCTTTGTGAGCGCTTCAGATAAAAAGGGGTCGGACTCGAAATAATAAATAGGACAATCAATACCTCTCATCCAACTATTTCGAGTCCGACTCATCTTGCTCGATTGCTGGAAAAGTAACCTCCTGTTTTAGAAGGGCAGAGGTGCAGGTTTCAGTTGTCCGGATACTCCACCCAGGTTTCTTTTTCGGCGAGATATTTTTGGCCTTTGAAGTTGAGGCGGGTGCGCATTTTGATGAAGCCTAACATGCGGAGTTGGTCAACAATGTCTTTGGTGGTTTCTCGCACGGTTCGATGCACCTGGGAATCAAGGGTTAGGGCCTCATACATGATTGACCCGTTATAGCCACCTTCCACCCGTTTGATCGGGATGAGCCGATTAAAGTACCGCTCGCTTGGATCCGTCCCTTCCAGTTGATGTTTTTCCACAACGGCATTTTTGACTCGAAAGGATAAGGGTAGAGAGGTCATAAATCTTGGCTCCGATTAATAGGGACAGGGGAGTGGCGAAATTGAACCATTACCTATAATGATGCGTTGCCCCTCACCCTAACCCTCCCCCACGGGGGCGAGGGATCTTAAACATTTTCTGGTGAAATAGTGAAGTTGAATAGATGCTATTAGGTTGGAATTATAGGCTGCTCTGAAATGGGCCGCAAGCCCGGTTGACTTGTGTCAGAAACGGCACGTACCCTTCATAACGCCTAGGATAAAGTACGGTATTGTGGGAAAGGTCGTGTGTTGATATGGGCCGCGAGTCATCGGTTGGCGATATTCCAATAAATCTTCCCAATAGTCTGACCGTCCTCCGTATTCTATTAGTCCCTGTTTTTGTTGGACTTTTACTCTATGGGCACTATGATGCTGCCCTCATCATTCTTCTGATTGCTGCCTTGACCGACATCCTGGATGGGATGATCGCCCGCATTACTGACCAACGGACTCGCCTTGGCGAATACTTGGATCCCCTTGCCGATAAGCTTCTGTTGATGGCGGCCATTATTACGCTGTCCGTTCTGAACTTTATTCCCGTCTGGGCGGTGATTGTGGTGGTGAGCCGCGATGCCATTTTATTGGCTGGCACGGTTGTCGCCAATTTGACTGAAACCAATATTAATATCTCTCCTACCGCATTGGGCAAAGGTACAACATTCGCCCAAATTTGTTATGTCATCGCCGTCATGTTGCATGTGACTGGGCAGGTGTCTGACTTCCTTGTGGATCCATTTTTATGGGTCATGGTGGCGCTGACGATGGGATCGGGAGTGCATTATTTGCTCCGTGGGGTTCAGCACTTAAATGGCTCCAGTGGAAAAACGGATTCAGAGGATGCGAAACCGTGAATCGTGAACGGGTTGGTCATCAGTTAGTCGAGGCGAAGGTGATTTCCTCAGAAAATCTAACCAAGGCCTTGGCGATTCAACAGGGGGAAGGCGGACGGCTTGGTAGTATTTTCGTTCGCATGGGTGTGCTTTCGGAGCCCACACTTTTAGAATTTTTGAGCCAGCAATATGGAGTTCCCACGGTAGAACTTTCTACCTGTTCCATTGATGTCAATCTTCGTGAGCTTCTTCCATTGGAAGTGGTCCAGCAACATTTGGTAGTGCCGGTCAAAAAAACAGCTTCCCGTTTAACATTAGCCATGGTTGACCCAACGAATTCTTCTTTGTTGGATGAACTCCGGTTCAGAACCGGGCTCCATATTACTCCAATGGTTGCCACCGAGTCGGATGTTCGTAAGGCGATTAGCCAGGCATATGGGCTGCCGCAGAATGGATTTCCTTCAAAGAATGGGATGGAACCGGAATTTGGAACGGTCGATCAACAGGCTGGAGAGACTGCGAAGCAATCCGCATCATCTCCAGCGACATTCGATAGGGGTTCGACTTTTTCACCGGTTACTGATTCCACTTCCGTATTAAGCACCAAACTCCCTGTCACGATTGAAAGCCGTGATTCGGCTGTGGATGTGGTGAACGACTTGGTTCAAAAGGCCATTGAGATGGACGCCAGCGATATTCATGTTGAGCCATTGGAAAGCATCGTCCGCATTCGCTTTCGGTTGGATGGGGTGTTGCAGCCAATCCGCAATTTGCCTAAGACCCTGCATCAGTCTTTGCTGGCTCGACTCAAGATTCTTTCCGACTTAGATATTGCTGAGCGGAGGTTGCCCCAAGATGGGCGAATGAAAATAGACGGGTTTCCGCATGTCGATATTCGAGTTGCGATTTTACCTTGTTTATTTGGCGAAAAAGCTGTCTTGCGGCTTTTGAATCAGTCGGGTTTGGCATTGCATCTCACCAATCTTGGGCTGGACCAACTTGACTTAGATCGGGTGACCACAGCCTTGGGAAACCCCTATGGCATGATTTTGGTAACCGGTCCGACGGGGAGCGGGAAGACCACCACACTTTATAGTGCCCTGCAATATCTCAACACGCCCCACATGAATATTGTGACCGTTGAAGATCCGGTGGAGTTTCGGATTCAGGGGATCAATCAATTGCAAATTCATGAAGAGATCGGCTTGAGTTTTTCGATGGGATTGCGATCTTTTTTGCGGCAGGATCCTGATGTGATGATGGTCGGAGAAATTCGTGACCGGGAAACAGCCCAAATTGCGATTCAGGCATCATTGACTGGGCATCGTGTGTTATCCACGCTCCATACCATGAACGGGCCCGGGGCTATTACACGTCTCATTGATATGGGAATCGAGCCGTTTCTGGTGTCCTCAGCGATTTCGCTCATTATCGGCCAACGGTTAGTTCGAAAGATTTGTGGACATTGTGCCGAACCGGACGTGGTCTCACCCATTCACCTGCGAGCTTTAGGATTTGATCATGATATGGTCGATACGATACACGCGATGAAAGGTCGAGGTTGCGAGCACTGTCATATGACAGGATACAAAGGGCGCATGGCGTTATTTGAAACCTTGCCAATGGTTGAACGGTTACATCACATAATCTTGTCTCGGGCCTCGACCAGTGAGCTGAGTGCCTGTGCCATGCAGGAAGGATTTCGAACCTTGCGCCAAGCAGGTTTGGCTGCCCTTCAGCAAGGCCAGACGACTGTGAGTGAAATTTTGACAGAGACCTGTGACGGTAGATCGCCTGCAACTATTGCGAGAGGTGTGTGAGATTGATGGAATTGTTGGATCTGCTACGTGAGTTACGTCAGCAAGGTGGATCGGACCTGCATCTGGTGGCTGATAGTGTGCCCCGTCTTCGTGTCGATGGTCATTTGAGGCCAATGGAGACACCAATACTGACTAGCCAGGATTTGAGCCGATTAGCAGAAAGCCTTCTTACCGAAGAACAGCAACGGCAGTTGGCTAAGTCAGGCGAATGGGACGGTGCGCACACGGTACCGGTAGCGGGTCGTTTTCGATTCCATCTGTATACCCAACGTGGCTCATTGGCAATGGCAGTTCGTGCGGTTTCCGATTCCGTACCCTCATTGGAGAAATTGGGGGTGCCACCTGTTGCGAAAGGGTTGATGCAAAAATCTCAGGGACTTGTTCTAGTAACCGGTCCGACAGGGAGTGGAAAAAGCACCACCCTGGCAGCCATGCTGGATCAGGTGAATCAAGAACGGCGAGCCCACATTGTTTCACTTGAAGATCCCATTGAATTGCTGCATCCGCACAAGAAGAGTCTGGTTTCTCAGTTGGAAGTGGGTTCCGATGTCCAGGATTTTCAGGTGGCCCTTAAGGGTATTTTACGTCAAGACCCCGATGTGGTGTTTTTAGGAGAATTACGGGACCGTGAGACAATTCAAGCGGCACTGACGATGGCAGAAACGGGGCATTTGACCGTGGCCACCTTACATACCAATTCAGCCATTCAGTCCTTGACCAGGCTGATCTCCGTTTTCCCTGCCCATCAACAACCAGAGGTGCGTGTCCAGTTATCGATGGTGTTGGAGGGGATTCTCTCGCAACGGCTGGTGCCACGATGGGAAGGAACGGGCCGGGTCTTGGCATTAGAAATTTTGATTCTTTCTCCCGCTATTCGAAACCTCATTCGTGAAGATAAGTTGCATCAGGTGTATTCCATGATGCAAACCGGGCAAGCGCAATATAGTATGCAGACGATGAACCAGGCACTGGCTGAATTAGTGAACCAAAAAGTGATTGCCTGCGAGTTGGCGATGGAGGTGACGACGTTCCCCGAAGAATTGACTAAGTTATTGGAACGGTCGGGGCGTGTTCGATCTTCGCCCTTAGCCCAGTTGCGGCCGATGGTCTAGGATAACAATGGGGGAATGTTGAAAAAAGCCGCCAGCGGCGTTCCCTGCCTTCGCCGAAGCGCTTCGCGCAGGCAGGTCGCCCTTTTGCCGTGCTCACGTACTGGAAGTACGCTCCGCGCGCCAAAAGGGCTGCGGCCTTGCTGGACGGACCCCCGCCTTCGCGGGGGCATGCTTTTTTGACCATTCCAGTCGGCTGCTGATATCGATTTCTCCAAGGGCATGTTTG
>CBDUWS010000110.1:0-6097 GCA_965370985.1 uncultured bacterium | reverse complement strand
CGCACGCACCTTCCGATTCAAACTCCGCGTCACCGACGTTCAAGGCGCCGATAGCCTGTCGTCCTATGTCGATGTCATCATTAAGCCTTAGTCTCTTAGGGACAAAATTCCGTGTTTTTCTGCAAAGACATTTTTGGCGAAGTTCCAAAATCCTTGTCTGGCAAGGGGTTGGATGGCCTTCTCGACAAATCCAACTTTTTAGGAATTCGTTCCCTTTCCTTAGTTTTGAAATTTGCAATTTACCTTGTTTGGTTCCGGCTAGGCCGGGTTAGGGGAATGTAGAAAACAATTGGCCCACCTTTCAGGATGGAACAGGCAAGGCGGCGTTCCCTGCCTTCGCCGGAGCGGCTTCGCGCAGGCAGGTCGCCCTTTTGTCGTGCTCACGTACTGAGAGTACGCTCCGCGCGTCAAACACAAAGGGTTCACCCTACGGGATGAGCCAAGCAAGCAGCGCCCTTCGGGATCTAGCAAGCACAAAGGAAACGCCTTCCAGGACGTAGTATGCAAGGCGGCCTCCCATAAAAGATAGGGAGAGCATGGTGGTTTAGGGAAGAACCTTCTTGATACCGTAAACCTGTTCTTGCGCAATAAGCGTATTCCTTCTAGAATTTTCCTAATAATTCCACATAGTTCTTGACCTCTTCAACCTTCCATTGGATCCAATGCCCAACTCAGCTTCTCGCCGCGGTGAAATTTTTCTGCATCGTGGAGATTTGACTCAGGCTCGTTTTTGGTACGAGCAAGCCGTTACAGAAGCAAGAGATACGGAATCCCTTAAGGCTTTATCTGATGCTTTGGGAAACTTAGGCAATGTATACGCCCTCATTGAAGAATATAAGCAGGCCGAGGCATGTTATCGAGAGGTCTTGGATATTCAGCGCATCCTACAGGAAAGCAATGCTATTGGTGAAACGCTGGTAAATCTGGGAAATCTGAAAACTGACACCGGTCAACCGGAGAAAGCGCGAGCGTTTTATTTAGAAGCCTTGGATACCTTAAAGCCTCTGGAGAATGACCGGGCTTTAGGAATTCTCTACAGCAATCTCGCACTTCAAGAATTTCAACTACATAATTTGAATGCAGCCATGGAGGCATTTCATACGGCTCTGGAATTCCATCGCAAAGTGGGCAACGAGGATGGCTTAGCGGCGACGTATGGCCAACTTGGAAAAACGTTTCTCCAAATGGGTAATGTCCGAAAAGCAGAGGCATGCCTGAATAATGCGACCGAACATTTCATAAAGCTAGGTAATGGACCTGGAGAAGCGGGGGCTTTGCGCGTATTAGCTGATGTGTATCTGGGGCGAGAAGATCGAATCTCTGAGCTACGGTGCATGGAGCGCGTCGTTCAACTCGATCAAACGTATCGATTGCCTCAATACGAAAAAGATCATCATCGTTATAACACATTGCGCTAAGAGACTAGGAATTTAAAACGCCTTTGGGGGCTGGATAAGAAAGTACAAAAGAACCCGTTGGGGGGGGCCATTCCCAGACTTCACTGCCCGAAATCCCGAAGTTCGCCCTGTGAGAGTAGGGTCTGACTGGTCCTTGTGTCAGGGCTCAGGTCCAGCCTTGCGCTCGGTTGTGGCGTGTAGGCTGGGGAAAAGGGCAAAGGGGGAATGGCGGCGCAGACCGCGATCAGCTCGACCCGATCCTTGACGCCTGCGTGGCGGTCTACAAACAACAGCTCGACGAGGACGGCCAGGTGGACTTCAAGGGCAAGACCAAAGCTTTCACCCGCGCCTATGGCTTCCTCTCGTCCATTCTGCCCTACACCAATGCCGAGTGGGAGAAGCGCTCGATCTTTTTAAACTTCTTGGTTTCGAAGCTGCCCGCGCCGGTGGAGGAAGATCTTTCCAAAGGTATCCTTGAAGCCATCGACATGGACAGCTACCGGGTCGAAAAGCAGTCGGCGATGAAGATTCAGCTCCCGGATGAGGACGCCGAGATCGAACCGGTGCCAACCACGGGCGGCAGCCACAAGTCAGAGCCGGAGCTGGACCGGCTCTCCAACATTCTCAAAGCCTTCAACGAACAAATTCGCAACGTCCCCTGGGAAGACGCCGATCGGGTGCACAAACTGATCACCGAGGACATTCCGGCTCGCGTGGCGGCGGACTCGGCCTATAAAAATGCCAGAAGAACTCCGACAAACAGAACGCCCGCATTGAGCACGACAAGGCGCTGGCCCGCGTAATGACGGCAGTGATGAAGGATGACACCGAGTTGTTCAAACAGTTCATGGACAACGAGGGGTTCAAACGGTGGATGACGGATACGGTCTTTGGTCTGACCTACGACCAAAAAGCTGCAAGCTGATCTTCTTTGAACCACCACTAAAAGCGGAAAAGAGGTCGGAGCTTTTTTACATGCAGATTCTGCATTCATGGAGTTCTCCCGCGAACGCATGAAGTCCGCATTTTCAAGAGTGGACAATTTACCTCACTATTGCGGAGTGGAGCATGAGCCCTCGCTGATCTCATTACAAACGGAACATCATGTAGATTGGGTCTGCCCTACACCACATCCGACTGAGATGCTATGATGCATGCAGCTCAACTCGACTGAATCTTTTAATCACATTCTGAGAGGAAAACATGGCTACGACTCTGACACGCAGCATTATTGGAATTTCTTTGGGCATATTTTTATTTGCGGGAACCAGCTTTGCGGCAGAACCGGCGGAGGTAGGGAAATTTGTGAAGGCACGAATTGAAATCAGCGAAATGATGATGAACTATTTTTCGGGTGGAAGGCAGTACGGAAACGATGGACAGCGGCCGTCGCCAGAGGCAATGCGCGAAATGGGGGCTGATATCAACGCGAAGCTCAGCAAACTGTTAGCGCAGCATGATTTGACAATCGAGGAATACCGACAGCGGAGTCCGGAGGTGTTCGCCGATGATGCGGCAGTGAAGGGCTATCTCAGCGAGCATCCGGATCTAAAGGAACGGTATGAGGCACTCCCGCTGGATCGGATGGGACACGGCCGCAGCGGACGGGGGTACTGAGGGTTAGAAGATAGGGAAGCAGTCTACCCCCTTTTTCAAAGGGGGAACTTCAGGAAAATCCTACACCCCATGACGAGGAGTACACGTAAAATATTGCGTAGCCTTCCAGGTTGCCCTGCGATTGCGCTTGTGGGGGAAAAAGATTCCTGCCAACAGCAAGCAGGAATGACGGAATTGTTAGAAGGAATACCGACAAAGGCATTGAGGCTACACTGGATGGAATCAACCTAGAACTCTCAGGGCATTCGAGGAGATTGATCTTTTTCCTGTTTCCATTTGTACCAAATCGTTTCATTGCTTCCATGGGGATAAATCAGTCGTTTGATAGCAACATAGGGTCTCCAGACCCATCGACCATACCATTGATTCAAAGACGACCGTTGTACCCCGGCTTCCTCTTCTGGACTCATCAACTCCCGTTGAAAGGCTTTTTTATGTTTTAATACATGATACTGATCTTCCTGAATAAGACAGTGGAAGATTCGGTCGACCCATGCTCCCAACCTACCGGTACGAGGCTTGAAAGGCACACAAATTTGAAAGTCGATGAGATAGGCCTTCCCCGTGGTTGAACAAATGATATTCCCTCGCTTATTCAAATCCGCATAAAAGATTCGGCGTTGATGCACCTGGTCAACGATGGCAAGAAGCTGATTAAAGAAATCTCGTGGAAGAACCTTGTCATTCTGACATTCATACAGAGTTTTCCCCTCAATATATTGATGAAAGTACCCTCTTTTCCCATACCGGGGTCCTAAGTCAGGAATGCCGGAGATATCCTCCACCATTTGATAGATGGTATATTCCCGCTTGGAAATCCAAGCGGCTAATGGACGAAACATCCAACCACACACGAAACGAAAATCACTCAGCTTTAAAACATAACCCTCATTGCTCGAATTGGTATACAAAATGTTGAGTGAAAAGAAATCATTTTTTAAAATACTGTGGAATGTATATTCCTGCCCGTGAACGGTCACATTCGATGGATAACCTGACATCATATCCCCTATTCAGAAATTCGTGATTTACATTAAGCGAAAAGCTACGCCCAATAAGCTTACCCCACCATACCGGAATTACCACCAAAATTCATCCTAGGGAAAATCATTCAATGTTGCACGCCAAGTAACCGACAAGGGAGCCATGCCTTATCAACCCATTGAAAATTACGGCCTCATCGGAAACATGCGCACCACGGCACTGGTGGGGATGAACGGTTCCATTGATTGGCTATGCTTTCCTCATTTTGATTCGCCGAGTGTGTTCGCCGCCATTCTGGATGACGGTAAGGGCGGACGGTTTTCCATTGCCCCCATCCCCAACCATGTGAAATCCAAACAATATTATTGGCCAGACACCAATGTGCTCGTGACCCGTTTTCATACCACGGATGGCGTAGGCCGTGTGATCGATTTCATGCCGGTCGGGAAAGCTGCATCCGATTGCACCCAACATGGTATCGTCCGACGCATCCAAACCATTCGCGGCACCATGGCCTTCCGGTTAGAATGTCGGCCTGCTTTCAACTATGGCCGCGACACGCATACCATCACCGTGAACTCGCAGGGCGGCATTTTTCAATCGCCGAACCTCGCACTCCGTCTGGGTGCCACCATCCCGTTTCAACAACAAGGCGATGCCCTCATTGCCGAATTCACATTAGAAGAGGGCGAAGGAGTGGATGTGTGTTTGCAAGGGATGGAATCTGATGACGTGACCTCTAGTTTCTGCCCGGAGACCCATGCCGAGGAATTATTTACGCAAACCGTTGGGTATTGGCGAACCTGGTTATCCAAATGCACGTACTCCGGCCGCTGGCGAGAGATGGTTCAACGCTCGGCCTTGGTCTTGAAACTTCTCACGTTTCAACCTACGGGGGCTATTGTTGCCGCCCCGACGTGCAGCCTTCCTGAAGGCATCGGTGGGGAACGCAATTGGGATTACCGGTATACCTGGATTCGCGATGCCGCCTTTACGCTCTATGGTCTGCTCCGCATTGGCTTCACAGAAGAAGCCTCACAATTTATGCACTGGCTGGAAGCCCGCTGCCACGAATTAAAACCTGATGGATCACTCCAAATCATGTATGGCATAGATGGTCGGCATACCCTTACCGAAGAAACGCTGGATCATTTGGAAGGCTATCGTGGCTCATCACCTGTTCGCATCGGCAATGGAGCGTATGACCAATTGCAACTTGATATTTATGGCGAGATGCTGGATTCCGTCTATCTCTACAATAAATATGGGACGCCCATTTCCTACGACCTTTGGAAACATCTCCGCCGTCTGATTAATTGGGTGTGTGACAATTGGCAACGAACCGATGAAGGCGTGTGGGAAATGCGTGGCGGGCAACAACATTTCGTCTATTCAAAGATGATGTGCTGGGTCGCAGTCGACCGGGGTATTCGGTTGGCCGATAAACGTTCCTTTCCCGCGGATCGAGACCGCTGGCTCAAAGTACGAGATACGATTTATGAAGAAATCATGGAAAAGGGTTGGGATGCTCAACGCCAGGCCTTTATCCAACGCTATGGGAGTGATTCTTTGGACGCCGCCAATCTCATGATGCCCTTAGTCTTTTTCGTGTCCCCGACCGATCCACGAATGCTTCGAACCTTAGATGCCACACTTCAAACTCCAGAAAAAGGCGGATTAGTCTCGAACGGTTTGGTCTATCGCTATAACATTACTGAATCGACCGATGGTCTCAACGGGGAAGAAGGCACCTTTAATATTTGTACGTTCTGGTTAGTTGAAGCCCTGACGCGCGCCGGTCAGGCAGATCGCAGTCGGTTAGAAGAAGCCCGGCTGCTATTTGAACAAATGTTAGGGTATGGCAACCACTTAGGCCTCTACGCCGAAGAAACCGGGCATCATGGCGAGGCCCTTGGAAACTTTCCTCAAGCATTTACACATCTCGCGCTCATCAGCGCCGCATTCAACCTGGACCGCGCCCTGGGGAAGTAATTCCCTCACGATTCTCTCTCTTTTTCACGTCTTTAAAGTTCCTCAGACTTTCCCGCATTTGCTTTTCTGACTGTCCCTCCGTAGGATTCAATCTACTTGCGCATAAT
>CBDUWS010000109.1:0-6127 GCA_965370985.1 uncultured bacterium | reverse complement strand
GTCTTTCCAAGGATGGCAAGTCGGTCACAAATCCAATTAGCCTCCTGCCAACAATCTTGTTCCTTAAGCCCTTGCTCTCAAGAGCGTGTATGGTATAAGTAGAAAGACGGTTTCAATTTTATTATCCTCCTAACGCTTTCCCCTTTGAAGTAAGAGTTACGGCTGTCGTGTCCAAAAAAGTTCTGCTGATTGTCATTTCCCTCGGACTCATCGCGACGTATCTTGGACTGCTTGGAAACGCACGATGGGGCGATTCGACCCCTCCTGAGATTTCTCTGGAACAGCCCTTCGAGCTGGTCGGACCGACAACACCCCTCGTGGTCCGAATCCATGATAATGGAACAGGCTTGCGTGATATCTCCATCCGTATTATCCACAACTTAGAGACGTTCGTGTTAGCCGACCAGGATTTTCCCTCAGAAGGCTGGCTGTCGATAGACGGCGGCAAAGAACATACATTCAATTTTGAGGTTATCCCCTATGCCAATCCCGATCTCCCTCGACGACAAGGGCAAGCACAAGTCATCGTCACCGCCCGAGATTACTCCTGGCGAAATCTGTTTGAAGGAAACGGACAACGCCTTGAACAACCCTTTACCCCGCAATTTACACCGCCCCGACTGGAACTGCTTTCACCGCCTGCGACTATCGTGCAGGGTGGCACGGGGGTTGTGCGATATCGGGTCATCCCGGAAGTCCCCAACCATGGCGTGAAAATCGGAAAGGCATTTTTCCCAGGTTTTCCGGCACCTGACAATGCCGGGATGTTTGCGTTTGTGGCCTTTCCCTATAATGCACCGCCAACCACACCCGTTCAAATCGTTGCTGACGATGGCTTTGGGAACAGCGCGCTCTTAGATGTAGACTTTCACATAAAGCCTCAATTCTGGCGGACCCGACAAATTAACATTTCAGATTCATTTATCCGGAAAACTGTCCCAGCCATTCTGGCGCAAACACCTGAACTGACAAGCAAGAATGATCTGCTCGAAGATTTCCTCCAAGTCAATGGCACCTTGCGTACAATGAACAATCAAACCATTACCGATCTCACAAAACAATCTCGTCCGGAGCTGTTATGGAAAGGCGCATTCCGTCAACTCTCCGGCTCCCAGGTTCAGGCCTCCTTCGCCGATCATCGGAAGTATATGTATAACGGGAAAGTTGTGGATATCCAGGATCATTTAGGCTTTGATCTCGCCGTCACTAAGCATTATCCCGTTGAAGCAGCCAATTATGGAATCGTGCTCTTTGCAGGGTATCTGGGGATTTATGGCAATACCGTTATTCTGGATCATGGCTACGGACTCCTGTCACTCTATGCTCATATGTCTTCTATTGAGGTCAAAGTCGGGGATGCCGTGACTATTGGGCAACCACTTGGCAAGTCAGGAACAACCGGACTGGCAGGTGGCGATCACTTACATTTTAGCCTCATCTTGCACGGCGAACAGGTAAACCCTACGGAATGGTGGGACCCCTTCTGGGTCAAGACGCGAATCAAAGACAAACTCGGACTGCCTTCTCTGACCAAAACGTCTCATGCCGAACCTGAACCAGAACCACCCGCCCAAGAATTCGGTCCGGAACCAGCACCCGTTCCCTAAATTGAAAAAACGTGAAAAGTACGGTGTCAGTAGCGAAGCATGAAGCGGAAGAAACGTGCGCCTCCGACCTTTCACATTTTCTGTTTCACATTTTTCTTGTGACATATTTTCTCAAATAAGCTGAAAACCTTTTTGTATGGCTAAGCGTCCACGAACTCCATCGTCTTCTTCCGCCGAAACAGCCACCACCGTCATTCCGGTTCCTTTGGATGAAACGACACGACAACGCTATTTAAACTATGCATTATCGGTCATTACTTCTCGAGCCCTTCCCGATATTCGTGACGGCTTGAAACCGGTGCAACGGCGCATCCTGTTTTCTATGTATCACAATCATCGCCTCACCCCGGAACGCCCACCCATCAAAAGTGCGAAGGTCGTCGGGTCGGTCATCGGTGAATGGCATCCCCACGGAGACGTGGCCGTCTACGATGCGATGGCTCGTATGGCACAACCCTGGTCGCTCCGGGCCACCTTAGTTGATGGCCATGGCAATTTCGGGAGTCAAGACGGAGATCGTCCTGCCGCCTACCGGTATACCGAAGCCCGCTTAACGCCTCTCGCGCTAGAACTGTTGAACGAACTCAACAAAAACACCGTCGACTTTCAACCCAATTACGACGGCAAAGCGGAAGAACCGTTAGTGTTGCCCGCACGATATCCCAATCTGCTGGTCAACGGATCGACCGGCATTGCAGTAGGCATGGCCACCAACATGCCTCCGCATAATCTCGGCGAAGTCATTGACGCGGCCATTGGGCTTATTGCCAATCGAGAGGCATCGATTGCTGATCTCATGAAATCGTTGAAGGGACCTGACTTTCCCACCGGGGGCGAAATTCTCAACAACCAGAACGAAATTCGGAACATCTATGAGACCGGCCAAGGATCTATCAGGCTGCGTGGGGAATATGTCGTCAACACCCTCGAGCAGGGTAAATCGAAAATTCTCATTACTTCCATTCCATTTGCGGTCGATAAGTCCACCATTGTGGAACGCATTGGCGAACTCATCCTTACCAAAAAAATTCCACAATTAGTGGATGTGCGCGACGAATCCACCACGAACGTGCGTATTGCTTTGGAATGCCAAAAAGAGGCAGACCCCCATTTGGCCATGGCGTATCTCTTCAAACACACGCCACTCCAGAACAATTTCTCCGTCAACATGACCTGCCTGATCCCGGTACCCGGCTCTTCCGTGTCGCGCCCCGAATGTCTGAATCTCAAACAGATGCTGGAACAATTTGTGGACTTTCGTTTTACCACCGTCACCCGACGGTTCACCTACGATCTGCAGGTGTTAGAAAAGCGAATTCATATCCTGAGCGGCTTCAAGAAAATTTTCGATGCCCTCGATCAGGTCTTAAGGATCATCCGCCAAAGCGACGGCAAAGCTGATTCTGCCACCAAATTGCAACAGCAATTCGGCCTGGAACCGATTCAAACGGAAGCTATCCTCGAAACCCCCATTTACAAATTATCCAGGTCCGAAATTCAAAAAATGCTGGATGAACTCACGGACAAACAGCGTCAAGCCAAAGATCTCAAAGTGCTCTTGGCTTCCAACAAAAGATTATGGGGCGTGGTCAAGCAGGAGTTACAGGAGGTCGCGAAAAATTTCGGCACCAAACGTCGAACCAAAATTGGCCGCAAACAAACAGAGGAAGTTGAATTTGATCCGGATGCCTTTCGCGTCAAAGAAGATGCGGTCATCACCATCTCGACCGACGGCTGGATCCGACGAGTCGGGATCATCAAAGACCTTTCGAAGGCTCGCGTAAGGGAAGGGGATAGCTTGATGAGCATTCTCGGGGGAAGTACATTCGACGCCGTCGTCTTCTTTTCCAATTACGGGAGCGCCTATACCATACGAATCGGAGATATTCCTCAAGCACGGAGTGGATATGGCGACCCTGTTCAAAAACTCTTTAAATTTAAAGATGGCGAACGCATCATTGGCGGATGGAGCTTTGATCCCCGAATGCTTCCTGGCACAGGAAAAACTACATCGGCTTCCAGCTCAAAGGGTGGTCAGTTGGCCCTCTTCAACCAAAAGGGTAAACCCCATATCCCATCATCACTGGAAGCTATAGCCGTCACCACAAGTGGGATGGGGCTTCGTTTTGACTTGAGTTCTTTTCAAGAGCCTTCTACGCGACTGGGCCGAAAATTTTGCAAGCTCAAAGACGGTGAAGAGGTCGTTGCCTTGGAAACCATCACCAGCCCACTCAAACAGACAGTCGTAGCAGTGGCATCAATCAAGGGGCGTGCACTCCTTTGCAAAGCTGAAGACGTGGCTCAACTCGCCGGTCCCGGGCGCGGTGTGATTGTTTTAAAACTAGATCCAAAAGATTCCCTGATAGGATTTACACTGTTGTGCGCCAAAGATGACCGTCTGGTTCTCCTGAAAGAAGGTGGCGGCATTCTTCCTGTCACCCTTCGCAAATATCAAGTGGTTGGACGCGGTGGGAAAGGACATGCGCTCTTTAAGCGCGGACGCCTCAGCGGGATGAAACCTATTGAGCTAAACATTCCAGTCTTTCAAACAGAATCACCATCCTAAAGGAATCTTTATGCAACGCACTCACCCATTATTATCCGTGACTCTTCGATTAGACTCAGAAGGATTGTGGCATGGCTAAAACTTACGGTGCGAGTGATATTGTCGTCTTGGAAGGCATCGATCCCGTTCGACGCCGACCGGCGATGTATATCGGTGGAACGGATAAAACCGGGCTTCATCATCTAGTCTGGGAAATTTTAGATAATGCCATTGATGAAGCCATGAATGGCTATGCCTCTCAGATTATTGTGGAATTGGACAAATCGCGAGAGGGCCTTCGCATTACCGACAATGGCCGGGGCATTCCCGTGGATAAGCATCCCAAACACAAGAAATCCGCACTGGAAATTATTATGACCACGTTGCATGCCGGTGGAAAGTTCGAAACCGGAAGTTATATTCATTCCGGCGGCTTGCATGGGGTGGGGGCCTCCGTTGTCAATGCGCTCTCTCGGCACCTGGAGGTCCAGGTCAAACGAGATGGGAAAGAATGGGAACAGACGTATCAAGCGGGAATTCCACAAGGACCGGTGAAAGCGAAGGGCAGCGCAAAAGGCACTGGAACGTCGGTGTACTTTCGTCCTGATCCAAAAATTTTCGGGAAAACCATTCAGTTTGATCCAGACTTATTGCAGGACAGTTTGGATGCCAAAGCCTATCTGCATAAAGGCTTGAAGCTCACGTTCAAAGATGGGACCACCGGTAAGACGCATCATTTTTATCACGAACAGGGCCTTCAGGAATATTTGCAAAAATTGGTAAGAGACCGCGGGAAAAAGCCCACGATCGACTTTGTCTTTTACCTTGAACGACAACTCACTAATAATGGAACATCAGTTTCGAACGGAGCCACTCAGAATCTGGGATTGGAAGTGGCCCTCCAATGGACCGATGAGCCAGCCGAATTCGTCAAAAGCTATGTGAACGGAGTGTCTACATCAAATGGCGGCACCCATGAAATGGGATTACGTGGCGGTCTTGTGAAAGCGGTGCGCAATTACATCGAGACGCATAATCTGACGCCCAAAGGTTTGTCACTGCAAGCTGAAGATATTCGTGAAGGGATGGCTGCCGTCCTGAGCGTTCTGGTCCTCCACCCGCAATTTCAAGGGCAGACAAAAGAGCGGTTGAATAACACCGAAGTCCAGGCACAAGTCGACACCATCGTGCGACCAGCTCTGGAAACGTACCTTAATGAGAATAAAACTATTGCTGAAACCCTCGTAGGTCGTATGGTGTTAGCTGCCCGTGCGCGGGAGGCATCACGGGAAGCCTCAAAAGCCGTCATGCGCAAGTCTGCCATAAGCCATCGCCTGAACCTTCCGGGCAAACTCGCTGATTGCCAAAGCACGGATCCATCGATCAGCGAACTGTTCATCGTGGAAGGCGACTCCGCAGGCGGAACAGCCAAACAGGGTCGGGATCTCAAAACCCAGGCTATCTTGCCTATCCGCGGCAAAGTGTTGAACACCGAAGAACTCACCCTCGCCAAAGTGCTCGAGAACAAAGAATTAGCCGACCTCATCAAAGTTCTCGGCTGCAGTATCGGGAAAGATTTCGAAATCAAAAAACTTCGCTATTATAAAATCATTTTATTAATGGATGCGGACATTGACGGGTACCACATCAGCACGCTGCTGCTCACCTTTTTCTTTCGCCACATGCCGGAACTGATTCGACAGGGTTATGTCTATATCGCCCAACCCCCGCTGTATCGCATCGAGCTCGGGAAAGACATTCGTTGGGCCGGCACCGATGAGGAAAAAGATCGCATCATCTCCGAAGGCCGTACCAATGCCAAGCCCATTATTAGCCGTTTTAAAGGGCTTGGGGAAATGTTCCCGCAACAACTCAAAGAGACCACCCTGAGCCGCGCGACTCGTCGCCTTCTCAAAGTCGAACTCCTCGACGAACTCAACACCGACCGCACGTTCCATGATTTGATGGGAAAACG
>CBDUWS010000108.1:0-6139 GCA_965370985.1 uncultured bacterium | reverse complement strand
AAAGGAAGCATGGTAGAGATTGTTCGAATACATGCCGTGGTGAATGGAAAAGTCCAAGGAGTAGGCTTTCGAGCATTTACTGAGTATCACGCAACTCAGAAGGGATTAGATGGGTGGGTTCGAAACCGGCAAGATGGGAATGTTGAAGTGGAAGCTGAAGGTCCAAGGCCAATGCTTGAAGCCTTTCTCCAGGTTCTTGAACAAGGACCGCAACTATCACGGGTCACACAAATTATAGTTGACTGGAAAGACTCAAACAGGCAAACTCAAGGGTTTACCATTCGGCGAGACGAAGTTTAAATTTTTCTCTTGAAGGTATTGGGATTCCAGGATGGAATCGACTTCAGAATCCACTCTTTCACTTACGAAATTGTTGTATGGATTATAAATCGTTTATTCGAGAAGTTCCGGATTTTCCCAAGCCCGGGATTTTATTTTATGACATTACCACGTTATTAAAAGAACCGATTTGTCTCCGGGCGATTATTGATGATTTGGTTCAACAATATCAGGGAACAGGTATTACTAAGGTAGTGGGTATGGAATCACGAGGATTCATACTAGGAAGTCCCTTAGCATACCATCTCAATGCCGGGTTTGTGCCTGTCCGAAAACCGGGAAGACTGCCCGCCGATGTATTTGAAGTGAAATACAATCTAGAATATGGTTCTAATTCCCTCGCTATTCATCGGGATGCCATACAAGAAGGAGAGTCCGTTCTCATTGTCGATGATCTTTTAGCGACAGGTGGGACCGCTGCTGCGACAGTCCATCTGATCCGACAATTAGGTGGGGTAATTGCTGGAGTAGGTTTTTTAGTTGAATTATTAGGGCTCGAGGGTCGCAAAAAACTGGATGGGTGTACCGTCCATTCCTTAATTAGCTATGCCTAATACGAATGGATGGAGTAGATTGAATGGTGTGAATGATTTTTGTGCCGATGCAGACATCATGGTCCTCAAGGTGGATCATGAGTTTGTTAACCTCCGAATGGGGAAAGGAATATAAGTATGGCCGCACGATCGGGGAAGAAAGAAACAAAAACCACCACGACGCGCGTGAAAAAGGTAGTGGGGAAGGTCGTCCCTCCAGCTATGCCCACTCCAAAAAAGACCAAGAAAAAAGTGGTAGCTGAAGATCGTCATACATCCGAGCCTTCTCCCAAAAAGATCAAGAAAAAAGAGAGGTCTGGAAATCGACATGCATCACTCAAGAAAATTTTACTCGTGAAACGAGAAGCACTCATCCAACAAATTAAACAGCAACTGGGGCAATCCGTCTCTGAGGAGCAACAACGCCGACTGGAAGCCGCTATGGATAGCGGCGATCAGGCGTTGGTGGATTTAGAGCGTGAAATGGGGATTTCTCTCCAAGAAATGCGAAATCGTGAGCGACAACTCATTGACGATGCATTAGATAGTTTGGATGAAGGTACCTATGGCATGTGTGCGGATTGCGGAGAAGAAATCAGTGAAAAACGTATTCACGCGTTGCCATTTGCTCGCTTATGTGTGGAATGCCAGTCTAAGCGTGAACTCCTGGAAAAAATTGAGCGATCGGAACAGCGCTCATGACCGACAATGACAGTTCTTCCTTCAGGATCTGTTTTCTTATCATTATTTAACCGATCATTTTCTAGATACATAGGTCTTCCTTTCCCGTATTCTCCCTTTGCCCTGAAGATTTAAATTTTGGCTCT
Source organism: uncultured bacterium (assembly GCA_965370985.1). GTDB lineage: Bacteria > Nitrospirota > Nitrospiria > Nitrospirales > UBA8639 > Nitrospira_E. Next base: position 4,440 of record CBDUWS010000108.1, on the reverse strand, counting down.
CGACAAATGGGGGTTTTCATTTTGCAAGGTGCCTCAAGAGCCTGCGTGGACTTTTGTGATCCAACTGCGGTTTCTAGGCTAAAGCATTGAAAAATAATATGGCGAATGTCCCTGTTGTCATATTGGCGAGTGGTGGATTAGATTCGACCGTCACCGCTGCTCTTGCCAAGACGGATGGGTATGATCTGAATTTATTGACGATAGACTATGGGCAGCGACACCGGTATGAAATTGAATGTGCAAAAAAAATTGCGACGTGGCTTGGAGCCCACGATCACAAGATTCTCCAACTTGACCTGGGGATATTCGGTGGTTCTGCGTTGACTGACAAAATTCCCGTGCCGACTGATCGGCTGTCCCACGAACGGGACCATGGAATTCCCGTGACCTATGTGCCGGCACGGAATACGATTTTTCTGAGTTTAGCCTTGGCGTATGCTGAAGTCCTCAACGCCTCAAAAATTTTTTTTGGGGCGAACATCCGGGACTATTCCGGCTATCCGGATTGTCGCCCGGAATTCATCCAGGCCTTTATGGAAGTCGCCAAGCAGGGAACGCGTCTAGGGCAAGAGGGAACTCCCGTTGAAGTTGTGGCCCCATTACTTTTTATGACCAAACATGAGATTATTAAAAAGGGACAAGAGCTCCAAGTGCCTTTTCAAATCACGAGTAGTTGTTATCAGCCTGGACCGGATCATCGTCCTTGTGGCCATTGCGATAGTTGTCTCATTCGGCAAGAAGGCTTTCAAGAAGCTCAAATATCAGATCCGGCAATCATGAGCTCGGACGTATAAGGAGATCAAGTATGAAACCTTGGCCAATGCAGCAGATGACAAAAAATATCATAATAGGGCTGTGTGGTCTGTTCTTCTTGGGATGTTCAGAGAATGGCTCCAATGCGCAGAGTTCGCCCACCTCATCTCCAACCATTCTGGCTTCAGCTGCTAAACCCTTGCCGGCTGAATTAGAGGAAGGTGAAGCAAAATTCAACAACTTTTGTTCCCGATGCCATGGACTTCAAGGGCAAGGCACCAACAACGGGCCTCCATTAGTCCATAAAATCTATGAGCCAAATCATCATGCTGATATGGCGTTTCAACGAGCCGCAGCTCAAGGTGTCCGTGCCCATCATTGGAAGTTTGGGAATATGCCGAAAATTGACGGGGTCGTGCCGGAGGATGTCTCACAAATCATAGGGTATATTCGCTGGCTTCAACGTCAAGCCGGGATTTTCTAAAGGATCCTTAGGGTATGTTGTGGCGGACGCTTAGGGCATGATCTGCTCAAGCTGATTCACTAACGTGTGAATTCGTGTAAATCCTCCCTGCCAGAATTTTCGAGAGCTCACATCTACGTTTAATGGCCTGAGCAACGCTTGAGGGCTCGCAGATCCTCCGCCTGCCAATAATTCCAAATATTTTGGAATGAACGCTTTCCCTTCATTTTTATACTGCTGAAAGAGTGCCAAGACTAATAAATTGCCAAAGCTGTAAGAATAACAATAAAACGGACTAGCGAAAATATGCGGGATCGCCAACCATTCCCAACGAAATTCCTCTCCAACTTTTACCGCTTTCCCAAATTGTTCTCGGAGTAATGTGAGATAGGTTTCTGCCAGTTCATCACTGGTCGCGCCCTTTGCAACCATGCGATGTGCCTCAATTTCAAATTGGACAAAAAATGCCTGACGCATAATGGTGGCATAGGCATCGTCGAGTTGACCGAGCAGGAGACTCACCTTTGCCTTATTATCGCGTTCTTGAGAGAGCAGGGAATCAGAGAGCAATTGCTCTCCAAAGATTGACGCGGTTTCGGCTAAGGGTAGGGCAGAGTGAAAGGTCAAAACGGAGTGGTGTTCGGCCAACATAGCATGAATGGCATGCCCCAGTTCATGGGCAAGGGTCGAGACATCACGAGCTTCTCCGGTGAAGTTCACCAACACATAGGGAGTTTGTTTGGGACGGACGCTATAGCAAAAAGCGCCACCCATTTTTCCTGGACGGATCCTTGCATCCAAATGGTTTTCGCGAATGACCCGAGAAGCCAGATCGGCCAGCGTTGGAGAAAAGTTTTTGTACGCCTCCATCACCATGCCCTCGGCACGGGGAAAGGTATATCGATGTGTCTTGGCGCCATAAGGGGCATACAGATCATAACGCTGAATTTTTTTGAGCTTCAGGAGACGCTGCTTGAGGAGAAAGTATTGTTGGAACAGCCCGACATTCTTCCTGCACGTGGTGAGAAGTGCATCAACGGCTTGTTCTGGAAGATCATTGGCCATATTTCGAACGGCAATCGGGGAAGAATAGTGTCGTAATTGCAATCCTTCATTGCCCCAATCTTGGACCAGATGTTTATACAGATCTCCTAACATATCTCGTTGTGCCCCATACACCTTAAACAACGATTGATACGCCCCTCGACGAACGGATGCCGAAGGATTGCGGACATAGCCCATTAATTGTTCCCGGGTAAGTTGTTTGGTTCGTCCTTTATGTTTAAGGGGAAAACTGAAGCTATTGGTGGTGACGCCATACAAGGCTTCTAAGGCCTGCCGCCCTGTCGTATTTTTGATGGTCACAATACGTTCTTCCGATTCACGTAACGTATGGCGTTTCAATCGTGTGAGAGTATCCAGGTAATATTGGTATTGCGTGGCTTGCATGGAAAGGCGGTTTGCCTGTTTAGGCGTGAGGCTTTGCCACCAAAGGTCAAAAAATAAAAGGCGAGGAGAAAAATGAGCCAATCGGCTCTGCACCTGATTCTCAAACGCCCGTGCGGCTTGATTCTTGGTATTTTCCGCAAACCACAAAAACGCATAGGCCCCAAGCACGTTCATGCCCTCGGTAATACCTTCAATCTGTTTCAACATGCGTTGAAAATTCTGAGACGATATTCCCGAAGAAAGACGATTGCGTTGTCCTTCAAGAGATGTCACCTTCGATTCCAACTCTTTCTGAATCCGTTGGAAATCTTTTGTGGGATTACGTAATAAATCTTTCAGATTCCAGGACGGCAAACGAGAGGACATAACGACTCCTTTATCTCAAGCATGAAAATATAAGCGCGAGAGTTGAGGTAAAACAAGAATCTGTGAAAGAGGCCACAACAGAAGAGAAGGGCTGCTTGTGAGTATTGAGGAAAAAACCTGGGGCGGAGAGTGGGATCGAACCTCCGACCCGTGGTTTACAAAATCTTTCAGAGCCAGATCAAGATTCTAACCCAAAAGCCTTGTCAAATAAAGAAATTGATGATTTAGAACCATATTCTGAGTAGTGTCAAGATTGCATCTGGCGAGGTTGGATAGGGGGTAACGAAACTCCTACGGTGCCCGTTCTTTATCGTTTATTCCTATGACTGTAGGCATCAGAGGAGAAGAGTTACCAAGCATCACTCAGTTCTACAAGCGGCTCTCCTGTTTGGAGAATTTCAAGGATGTTGGGGAATACTCGTCGGATAAGGGAGCGAAGATGTCTATTCGACGTATTTCCGCAGGTGACCAGGAGAATTTGGGGAGGTGGACCATATTGCGTGATCAAATCAACAAAATCCTGGTCTTTGGTCATCACAATGGCGCCCACCGCGCGAGCTTCTTGGAAAATTGATACGTCTTCGGCATCGCGGAAGCCGAGGGACGATACTGATTGTGCCTCTATTCCAAATGTCTGGGAGATCCACTGGGCGAGATGAGGAGAAAGCTGGGCATCAATCCAAAAGGTCAAACCACCACCACTGGATGATCAAGTCGACCACTGGCAAACTTTAAACAGGCTTGGACATCTTCCGGTTTAAGATCAGGAAGCTCCTGCAAGACCTCTTGGGGAGTGAGGCCATTCGCGAGCAAATCAAGGACATCGGTGACTCGGATCCGCATCCCTCGAATACAAGGACGTCCGCCACACTGTTTGGGGTTCACGGTTATTCTGTCTGCTAAATTGGGCATACACTCTTCTCCATTATGAATAGTATACCATGGTGAAATTAAGAAAGAGTAGAATAGATGACTCCCCGAACTGCTACCTGGCTCGATGACAGAGATACGTACTTCCCAGTCCTTTACGGAAACTGGCTTCACACATTCCGCACGATTGTTTCTTGAATTGTTAACCATCGGACTGACTTGATACGTGTCCATCTCCTCGGATTATTTTGTCACTGGATGGTTGGGGAACGATTGTGGATTGGGGCGCAGGGAGATTGTGTAAAAGGCACGGTGGGTCAAACTCAGGTGAGCATTCCGTCAACCTGCAATTGAATGGTTGAGTGGGTTCTAGCTAGGCGTCCATCACATTGGATGAGACTTTGAGTGCATTGTAAACCTTGCATTTAATGGAGCTGGCGAGAGGGATCGAACCTCCGACCTGCGGTTTACAAAACCTTTCAGACCCAGAAGAGGATAGTACCTCAAACACCCCGCCAAATAAAGAAACCGATGATTTA
>CBDUWS010000107.1:0-6184 GCA_965370985.1 uncultured bacterium | reverse complement strand
CCGACTTCAATAATCCCGGTCAAATACAAAAACCAAAGTGGATAGCCCCATTGTGCAAAATGTTCAACCTGGGAATGACTTCCCATGAGCTTGGCTCCCCCTGCCATGATAAACATAGCACCCAATACTATCCATAGCGCAGCTTTTATGAATTTTTTTATCATTATCCAGGAAATTTTTACATGTCAACAAACTTATGTTTCTAGCCTAGGATTATACCTCGATACACACGCGACGCTACCCAATGTAGATTGATTCTCTCTCATTTTCTTGCAAATACCAAGCACTACGATTTATGTTTGAATGCTAGAGCACACTGTAACAAATTCACTCCAAGTTATGCCGAACAAATTCACGATACTTGATGTGCGAGATCGAATTCAGGAAGCTCGGTCGGTGACGGTGCTGACCGGTGCGGGAATTTCGGCCGATAGTGGTGTGCCAACATTTCGAGGGGCTGAGGGGCTTTGGAAAAATTTTCGACCGGAAGAGCTGGCCTCACCTGATGCTTTTGCCCGCGATCCCAAACTGGTATGGGAATGGTATAACTGGCGACGCGAATTGCTTGCCACGAAATTCCCCAATCCAGCACATGAGGCCCTCGTCCAACTCGAAGTGCTGCTTCCGGATTTTTGGGTCATTACTCAAAATGTTGACGGCCTCCATGCCGCAGCCGGCACACAACACCTTTCAGAAATTCATGGTAATATTTGGAAGGTGCGTTGTACGCAATGCCACCAAATCACAGAGAACCATGAGGTTCCTTTACCCTTTCCACCAAGCTGCGCTAAGTGCGGAGGGCTATTACGGCCTCACATCGTGTGGTTTGGCGAGTCCCTAGCGGCAGAAGACCTCGAATACAGTTATGCTGCTTTGCAACGGTGTGACATTCTGTTGATTATTGGCACCTCGGGTGTCGTCTATCCAGCAGCCTCGTTTGCTCCTGTGGCCAAAGATCATGGGGCCTTGGTGGTAGAATTGAATTTGGATGCCACACCCAACTCATCAATCGTCGATGTGTCTTTTCAGGGACGAGCGAAAGAATTAGTGCCACTTCTGCTCAAGAAGCCATCATCCTCATCCTTTTCTTGACTCGCTTTGTGAGGGTTTGTTACGTTTTTTTGTTTAGGGGTTCTCAGTACTTATACCGGAGTAACCAATGCTATTAACGATAAATGGTAAAGTAGAAAACCTAGAGGTTTCTACAGTCATGGATGTCCTCAAGACCAAGGATATTGACCCACAATTGGTCGCCGTCGAGGTGAATACTCAGATGATCGATCAGGAAAACCTGGGAACGACATCTCTCAAAGAAGATGATAAGTTGGAATTTTTGTTCTTTATGGGCGGTGGGGCATGAACGCCCGATTATTGCCATGCATCACTGAAGGCATTGGTGGCACCCCACTTGTCCGATTGAACCGTCTCTCGCCAACTGGAGGGGCGACGATCTATGGCAAAGCCGAATTTTATAATCCGGGCGGCAGCGTCAAAGACCGCATTTGTTTGAATATGATTGATGAGGCCGAGAAGCAAGGCCTCTTGAAGCCTGGCAGTACGATCGTTGAGCCCACAAGTGGAAACACTGGTATTGGCTTGGCCCTCGTCTCTGCTGTCCGTGGATATAAATTAATTCTCGTGATGCCCGAGGGGATGAGCCTGGAACGGGCCAGCCTGCTTTCATCGTATGGAGCACAATTGGTTTTAACCCCGGCAAGAGAAGGTATGCGTGGCTCCATTAACGAAGCTGAAAGCATTTTAAGTCAGAACCCGGAATATTTCATGCCCAACCAATTTTCGAATCCGGCCAATCCGGCCATGCATCGAAAAACCACGGCGTTAGAAATTTTGGACGCGCTGGAGGGAAAGGTTGATGCCTTTGTCGCAGCCGTGGGAACAGGCGGCACGATTACCGGCTGCGGAGAAGTCTTTAAAGAAAAAAATGCCAACGTGACAATCGTGGCGGTGGAACCGGCCGGTTCGCCGGTTTTATCCGGAGGAGAAGCTGGTCCCCATAAAATTCAAGGCATTGGTGCAGGCTTTATTCCGGAAGTCTTGAACCGATCCTTACTTGATCAAATTATCACGGTCACAGACGAAGAGGCCTATCAAACCACGAAACAGCTCGCGAAGAAAGAAGGCCTACTCGTTGGCATCTCAACAGGAGCGAATGTCCTTGCGGCACAAAAGGTCGCTGAAGTGCTTGGCCCGGGAAAGAATGTCGTGACAGTCCTCTGTGACACAGGCGAACGCTATCTCAGCATGGAAAAATACTTCAATATTTAATTGTCTTACCTCAACAACTGAACAGCCATGAGCTTTACTGAAGATCAGATCACCCGCTATAGCCGGCATATACTCTTGCCTGAAGTTGGCGGAAAAGGTCAGAAAAAATTATCGCAAGCCAAAGTCTTTGTCGTGGGTGCGGGGGGCTTGGGCTGCCCTGTTGCCTATTATTTGGGGGCCGCTGGTATTGGCACCATTGGCATAATTGATAGTGATGTCGTAGACATTTCTAATCTTCAACGGCAGGTGCTCCACCATACACCCGACGTGGGTCGCTCCAAAACGCTGTCGGCCAAAGAAAAAATTCAGGCATTAAACCCTGATGTACAGGTCAACACCTATGATGAACGTCTGACCGCTCAAAACGCTCGAGAATTAATCAGTCAATATGATGTGGTGATTGATGGCGTCGATAATTTCCCGGCCAAGTTTTTAATCAATGATGCCTGCTATATGGAAAACACACCGCTCATTCATGGTGGCATTCTTCGTTTTGAAGGACGGGTCATGACCATTGTGCCGAATGAGTCAGCCTGTTATCGCTGCATTTTCAAAAACCCGCCTCCGTCAGGCGTTGTACCGACATGTCAGGAAGCGGGGATTATCGGAGTGGTCGCTGGCATCATTGGGACCATTCAAGCCACAGAGGCCATAAAACTCATTCTTAAGATTGGGCAACCTTTGACCAACCGATTATTAGACTTTGATGCCCGTACCACAACGTTTCGAGAAATACGCGTCAAGCGTAATCCCTCATGCGCGCTCTGTGGCCCACAGGCATCGATAACAGAACTTATGGCGTACGACGAACCCGAGGCCTGTGCGCTGTAATTCTCTCCTATTCATACGGAGCCATACGACCATCTCTGCGATATTGAAGACGAGGTTTTCATCATGACAAAGAAAATGCAAGCACTAGTCTGTCGGGAATGCGGGAAGGAATACCCCACCCAAGATATTCACGTGTGCGATCTGTGCTTCGGGCCCTTGGAAGTCAAATATGATTATGCGGCCATCAAACAGAGCATCTCGAGGGAATCGATTCTTGCCGGCCCGAAAAGCCTCTGGCGCTATGTGGATCTGCTTCCGGTCGAGGGTACCAATTTCATTGGCAAATATGCTGGATTGACCCCACTCGTCCATGCCAAAAATCTCGGTGCGTTTTTGGGCCTCGACAACCTGTATATTAAAAATGATTGCGTCAATCACCCTACCCTATCGTTTAAAGATCGTGTCGTGGCTATCGCCCTGACGCGCGCGCGCGAACTAGGTTTTGAAACCGTCGCCTGTGCTTCTACCGGAAATTTGGCCAACTCGGTCTCGGCCCACGCCGCCTCGGCAGGGATGAAGTGTTATGTGTTTATTCCAGGCGACCTCGAAGCAGCCAAAGTATTGGGCAATCTCATCTATCGGCCCAATGTTATTGAAATCGAGGGCAACTATGATGATGTGAATCGCTTGTGCAGCGAGATCGCGGGAGAACGACATTGGGCCTTTGTGAATATCAACATTCGACCCTATTATGCCGAAGGATCGAAAACCCTGGCCTATGAAGTAGCTGAGCAATTAGGGTGGCGAGCTCCCGACCAAGTGGTTGTTCCTATGGCTTCTGGGTCTTTGCTCACGAAAATCTGGAAAGGGTTGAAAGAACTTGAAAAGGTCGGGATTATTGATTCTGTCTCAACTAAAGTGAATGGTGCACAGGCCGAAGGGTGTTCACCGATTGCGACGGCTTTTCGCAACGGCCGCGACTTTTTCAAGCCGGTCAAACCCGACACCATTGCCAAATCCCTGGCCATTGGTAATCCGGCAGATGGATATTATGCGCTTAAAACAGCTGCAGAAAGCCATGGGGCCATGGATGCCGTCACCGATGATGAAATCGTTGAGGGCATTAAGCTCCTCGCCCAAACGGAGGGCATTTTCGCCGAAACCGCGGGTGGCGTCACCATTGGCGTGTTACGAAAATTGGTGAAACAGGGATTGATCCACAAAAACGACGTCACCGTGGCGTATATCACAGGAAACGGACTCAAAACACAGGAAGCAGTCGTCGACTCGGTAGGACGGCCTATTCGCATTCAACCCAGTCTCAGTCAATTTACAAAGACCTTTGGCATTGAGGAGTCATCATGATTAAGGTACGTATCCCTACTCCCCTTCGTCCCATGACCGGCGGAAAAAATGAAGTGGAAATTGATGGCAATACCATCGCAGAAATTATCGACAATTTAGGAACGGCGCATCCTGGAATTAAAGAACGGCTCTACGATGAAGAGGGCGAAGTACGCCGTTTTATCAACATTTATGTCAACGAAGAAGACATTCGATTTTTGACCGGGAAAGATACCCCCCTCAAAGACGGTGATCAGGTATCCATTATCCCAGCCATTGCAGGAGGCAACTAATGGCCAAACTCCGGTTCCATATCCGCTATCCGGAAGAAAAGATTCCCGAACCGATTCTCTATGAAATTGGCCATGAGTATAAGGTCATTCCCAGCATCAGACGAGCGGATGTGCGAGAAACCACCGGATGGATGGATGTGGAATTTTCCGGGGAAACCGATGAAATAGACCGTGCCATCGAAGGCCTTCGTCAAAAAGGGTGCATCGTTGATCCCATCGAATTAAACGTCGTGGAATAAGAGTACAAGTTTTATGCAATTCACAGATTCACAAATCAACCGCTATAGCCGCCAGATGATTCTGAAGGAAGTTGGCGGCAAGGGCCAAAAGAAACTTCAGGATGCCAAAGTTTTAGTTATTGGAGCAGGTGGACTGGGGTCCCCAGCGGCGCTCTACCTGGTGGCTGCGGGCATTGGAACACTCGGACTTACTGACGGAGATGTCGTTGATCTTTCTAATTTGCAACGGCAAATTCTCCATACGACTGACCGCATTGGAGTCTCAAAAGTTGAATCGGGTGGACAATTATTATCGGCGCTGAATCCCGAGACGACCCTCGAACTCTATCCTGAACATGTCAGTAAAGAGAACATTATGCCCCTGCTTGAAAAGTATGACATCATTCTTGATGGGTCCGACAATTTCTCGACTCGATTTTTGATCAATGATGCCTGTTTCTTCGCGAAAAAAACCTTAATTTCCGGAAGTATCTTTCGGTTTGAAGGACAACTGGCCACGATCAAACCCCATGAGGGCTTTCCCTGTTACCGCTGTTTGTATCCGGAACCTCCACCCGCGGGGTTAGTTCCTAATTGCCAGGAAGCAGGGGTTTTAGGTGTCTTGGCAGGAACCATTGGCGTTTTACAAGCGAATGAAGCCATCAAAGAAATCCTCGGACTGGGAGAAACACTTGCTGACCGCCTTCTCCTTTATGATGCCTTAGATATGACATTCAGAAAAGTTGGCCGCCCGAAAGCTCACGATTGCCCTCTCTGTGGACCTCATCCCACCATTACCGAGCTGGGAGAGAACTATGAGGTTTCCTGTAGCCTCTGACCTCCATGCTCAACATTCCTTCGGGCATTATTCTAGACATGATTGCCCATGCGCGAGAACTAGCTCCGCATGAATGCTGCGGCATTTTATCCGGCAAAGAAGAAGCCGTGGTGGAGTGCTATCGTATTACAAATATTCTGGCCAATATGTCGAAGGGAGATCTCTCTCGCTTTGAGGGGGCCAAACTTTCTGACCTCCAACGGCTCTCCCCGGAAGAACGTGCCGACATTGCGTTCCAAATGGACGCGCGGGAAATGGCCATGGCCCAACGCGACATTCGTACAAAAAATCTCGATCTTATAGGATTTTACCATTCCCATACCGCGAGCCCGGCACGCCCTTCACAGACCGATATCACGATTGCCATGGAATTTGAAAGTTACCGCATGAAACTCAACCTACCCGAACCTCTCCACCTCATCGTGTCCTTGGAA
>CBDUWS010000106.1:0-6217 GCA_965370985.1 uncultured bacterium | reverse complement strand
TGGTCAATGCGTCTGATGATCGTGCGCTGTCTAATCTCATCATGACCAAAATTCACACGATCCCAGGCGTGGAAGAAACCGACACCCACATCGTCGTCCAGGAATAATTTCAAGGTTAATTTTGGGCTAAGCCTTCATCCTCACCCCACCCTTTGTCCCTCTTCGGAACAAAGCCCTGAAAGGGCGAAGGAGTATGGCATTAAAAAGGCCGGCTCATGTGAGCCGGCCTTGTCTGCTTTAACGGGGAATCGTCCTTTTTGCGTCAGGCTTAGAATAAGCCTGAGGCATGGCCGGATGTGGCCATGAAGAATAGCATGGGAATGGAGAGCATGGTATTGGTGCGTGACGCCAAGAGGGCGGTCCGCCCGGCTTTGGCTTTTTCTTCCGGTGTGGCTTCTTTCATCCCAAGGACTTTCTTCTGATTGGGCCAAATGATTCCCCATACATTGAGGAGCATAATTGTGCCCAACCAAGCACCCATGCCGATGATGGCATCTTGGCCTTGTAACAAGAAGGCACTCCCCATCCGATGCTGATTCATCAGCAATGCGGCTCCAAAGACCCAGGTAGCCAGGGCTCCCCACCGAAACCACCATAAGGCGTTGGGTACCAGATGTTTGAATGCCTCCGCCTTGGTTTCCGGCGTGACGACTTTGAGAAATGGCACTTGGATGAAATTAAAGTAATACAGAATTCCAATCCAGGTAATGCCCGAGAGGAAATGTCCCCACGCTAATAAGCTTTCCATAATAGGTCCTCGTATTCGTTAGGTGATTAAAGAAATATTCGGAAATGCTTAGGCGTTACACTAGCATTTTGACCAGGCCATAGAGGACCACGGTCAACACAAAGCCAGCAGTGATGGTGCCAGAGATTGTATCGAGCGGATTGCCCATTGTCTTCCTCCTTTATTGTTCGTGGAAATGAGAAGCGGTTTGTCTCATGTGGCTTTTGGAATGCAGCCGACATGGTTCTAAGGAGCTAGCGTAACGTAGACGGTCTATCTTGTTCAAGATATCTGGCAAAAGGTTTCGAAATCACTCATTTTGCCGTGGTTCGACGTGTCTTTGGGGAAGGTGGAGCTGGCAGACAGAACCGCCACAATTTCTTTGCCCATTCTCCGGCATAGTCCACGCCAATTCGAGGGAGGGTCTGAATCTGTTTTCGTGAAACGGTTAGGCCATAATCTTCGATCCACAGTTTCGTCCCAAGCGTTGCATCTAGCCCGTTGTGTGCGCGGTCCACTTCTAGAAAACGGCAGACGCGCCCGGGGCCGTCGATTCGCGTGGGTAAAGCTAGCGGATTGTTGTCTCCAAAAATTTCCAATCCTCGAATTAAGATTGCAGCTGGATATTCTTCTCGTTCAGTTACGATATTGAGGCAGTGGTACATCCCGTAGATGAGATACACATAGGTGAATCCGGCTGGGCCGAACATAATTTCCGTGCGTTTGGTTCGTCCTTTTGAAGCATGGCAGGCTTTATCCTTTGGTCCGACATAGGCTTCGACATCCACAATTTTGGTCTGAAGGATCCCGTTTGGAGTATGTTTAATCAGTACCTTTCCCAACAGATCTTTCGCGACCTTCAATGTCGGCCGGGCATAAAACTCTCGCGGTAGAAGGGTAGGGGAAGACATCGTTCTTGGATGGAGAAATGGAGGATCTTTGTGAGGCCGAGTAGGAGGTGCCGTTGTGTATGACCTTCGTCTTATCGAAATTGAGCGGCAAGTTGGCGATCGAAAGTTTTAATTTTTTTGATTCCATGGCGGCGGCAACAGGCAAGGTGTACTAAATCTCGTGCGCTTAGATCAGGGTGGCGAACAATGAGGCTTCGAGCGAATTCCACATCTTCACGTTCGATAGCGAAAACCTTCTGAATACATGAATCGACCAGGGTCATAGCCGCGTCCAATGTTTCAAGCCGATTCACGGGAACATAGGCATGTAAGCACTCTTGCATGACTTCCGCAGACGTCACCAAGGGGGATCCGTTGTGCAACGAATCTTCAAAGAATTTTTGTGAAGCAGCTTTTAGGGGATGGGATAATCCCACTGCATACATAAACACGTTGGTATCGACAAATGTCATGTATCGGTGGCCCCAGAAGTCCGAGAGCGGGCAATCACTTTTTTATGTTCTTCCCAGTCTGGCTCCCTGCCGGAACTCTGCGTATCGCAGGATTTAAAAAAACGACGCAGATCTTTGACCGTGCGAATCGATTTTTGTTGAGTTTTGGCGGCCAACCGGTCTTTGCCGGCCTGGCGAAGCCAGGCACTTAATGACATACCTTCTTGCTCAGCCACTGATCGAAAGGCTTCCCGTTCAGTTTCTTCTACGATTACTTGGATCCGAGTTGTCATATTACATCACTTCTATATGGTTACACATCTATTATACACATCATAGGTAAATAATCCAATCATTGCACGTATCTGACCACGGCTGGAAGGCTAGGAAGGAGTTTGGTTTGAAGTAGAAGGGTGGCTGTTATGTGAGGTGGCGGCCGTAGGGTGGCAGCGTGGTGAGACGGCCATCGTCTGTGGGACCACCGACGGTAAAGTGATAGAGTGATTGCCATTTGGTTTGAGGATGAAAGCCAAGAACCCGATGTACGGGATCGTCGAAGAAACACCCAATCCCAGTGGAACGAATGCCAGCGGCTTCGGCTTCCAAATAGAGCACCTGGCCGATGAGTCCGGTTTCCCAAAACAAGCGCTTGTAAAACCACGGGCCAAATTTTTCTAAGCTTTCATCGAACTCCGCAAGCATTCCGATTGCAAATGCGCCGTCGCTTGCGATTTCCTGCCCGCAACTGATCTGCATGGCCAAATTTTTTGTATCGCCTTCTTCTAGGAGGTAGAGCGGGAGCTGAGAAGGGCAACTCTCTGGGATTGACCACACGAATTGCTCGTGCATGCCCGCCTGAAAATCTGTTATCTGTCGTTCGTGTGGATTGCGATTGAGCCAATACATTCCTGGTGGTAATCCGTCAATTCGGTGTACAAACAGGGCGAGGTGAACGGTGGGGTTCCAGGGAAGCGCATCCCAGGGCATAGGCCGCTCAGGAACTGGCAACTGGCTATGCGGCATGGTCCGCAACAGCATCGTGTAAAAACGATCAACGGAAAGGCTGGTGTGGCCATCAAAAGCCACCGCGCTTCGCCGTTGGTGAATAATTTGGCCGGCAAGGGGTACGATCTCTTTTCCATCATGCGGGTTCTGAGTTGCGGAAAAAGATGTGAACGAAAGGATCTCAGATTCTTGTGTTGTTTTCCATGAAGCTTCTGCGACTTCATCAATAATTTCCCAATGAACGGGGGCATCTTTACTTAGACGGTTGGCCGTTCCCTGCCATTCTCCTGATAACAAGATCTGGTTCGATGGTTTCTCAAAGGCCAAGTTCATGTTGGGAGGTGGGTGGATATTTTTTGGCCAGACGGCAGCTAACAGCTCGGGATACTCGCGTTCAGATGGTTGGAAGTCTTGCTTGCGATGTAATCCGAGGAATTGTTCAATCGTCTCGTCTGAAGTGTGAGAGAGGATGACCATTTTCCAGCCTAAAGTTGCCGCAGCGATTCGCATTGAGCCAATGGCATGGCCGGTATCATGCTGGCAATAGCGAAAGGCGCGCTCCCCGTATTTCCATGCTTCCCGCCAATGGATGGATGTGATGCCAACCAAAAACCCTTCTGTTGGTAGATGTTGGAGAATTACTTGAGCTGTTTCAGAAGAGACTTGCCAGCGATGTTCCAGCCCATGTTCTTTCGGGGCATAGTGATACAGGCCCGGTTCGAGCGAGAGTTGCGGGAGATTGCCGATAAACAGATAACCTTCGGTAGGATGAAGATTGCCGCTAGAGGGATTGCTTCGCAAGGCCCAGCGGGTACCGTTGTATTCTTTCCAGGCGGTTAATGATAAGGCATATTCAAAAAATCGAGACAAGGTTTTAAGCGAAATGGGCTGCGTTGGAATTGATGGGAAATTGAACAGCGCCTCATAGGAGGGCGAAAATGGTTCTTCATCAAGCTGGAGAAGCGGCAAGGAAATGAGGGGCGCCCCGTGAAATCGACGAAAGGGATCGGGTTGATTTGCCCAATCCAAATAGCCTAACGATTTGGCGAATCGATTGAATTCATGCTTGGTTTGCTGGTGATAACGTTTAACGCGATCAAGGGGAGAGAGGTTCGTGGGTTCCAAAGTCATTGTTGGTGCGAGCCACCATTTTTTGTGTAAACAGACAAGGCTGAGCCTCTTTTGAAAAACCTTATTGAAAGGATTCGCAGGCTATGAGAGTGGGAATGAGCTTGGTTCATTGAAATTCTGGGATTGTTGATGGTAGTCCAACTCGCATGTAGAAGCGAGCGAATGCTTGTGAGAAATGTTCAAGGAAAGGCGATTTTAGCCTCCAGCGGGTGCCTAATTTTGTGGCGTGTTCTAATAGATATTCAAAGGGTAGGCTATAAATCTCTCTAAAATCGACCACAAAAGATTCACGGTTGCTGGTCGGATTATTTTGTGCCCCAAGCATATGCAATCCTTCTATCCTTCCTTTCCGAACTTCATTCCATCTACCTCTTTTCTTGAATTCTGGGTTTTTCCCTTCGAAAGCCGCAACAGAAAAAATAGGACACATGGCCACAAGGCGAACTTTATTTTGCTCAAGATCACAGCTTTGTGTCAGTACGATAAGATCGAATACATCCACTGGAATATCTTGGGTTTCTGAAGTGGCCTTAGGGTCGCCAAAAATTGGAACAGCGCAGTCGATCAAACAGTCGCCTTGACGTAAATTTGATTCGGTAACTTTGACCCAGAAGGACTCAGCCATTATTCATCGTCAATCTGATAGGGGAGGGGCTCACCTCGACCGCGGAGATGATAACGGATGGGAACTGTGAATGTTCTATTGGGTGGCATAGCCTGGTAACTCATTGTCTCATAAGCTTCACGAAGGATATGGATCTGTTCGCAGCTGGCCTTCCAATATTTGGAAATTTCTTCTTCCAATCGTGTAAGCTCCTGACCCGCAGAACCACGTAGTGGAGCCCGATCTCTTGAATCACATGATAAGGGGAAAGAGGGCACGTATTGTCTTTGTTGAGGAATAGTAAGGGTAGGCATTACTTGATTAACCTCCTTGTCTTATTCGTTATACAGGCTTCAAAGACTTCATTTTTTCGTGTCCGTAGGATCTCAAATCGTTTCCATATCTCTTGATCCTCACTAGGGACATTATCTTTGCAGAATAAGTCTAGGTCCAAAACCACAGAGACGAGGTTGGGGGTTGGAGGAGGAATGAGAGTTTGATTTAAATGTAACATGGCCTCCAAATCTGGCTGGGGTAATTGTAGCTGCATAAAATACCCGCTCAAGCCTTGGGACATATCTGAGGAAATTTCTGGAAAAGTTCGTAGATAATCCTTGAAATCCTTGAGGGGAAGGGGGAGATCCAATCTATTGATATATCTGAGAGCTAGACGTGAAATATTTTTGGGATTAGCGATTGGGCGATAAATCTCCCACAATCGACGGGCTTCATCCCGAAAAGATTCCCAAGTTTCATAAGGGGCAAGCCGGTTGAAGGTAAACCCATCAGTTCGAGCCTGAAAAATCTGCCTATTATCTTGACTAACGAAGCGATAACCATTGGGAGTTTGCTTGGCGGAGGCCCCTACTTGAGCCCCCATTGACACCTGTCCTACGACAATAATGCTGTCTTCTCGTCGTGGATAATTTTCTTCTTCCCCGACCTGAATGTCTCTCAACTTTTGAAGCGTGATTTCACTTGGTAATTCAACTCGAATATCAAGAACGGCTTCGGTAAGCGGAGCTTTAGAGTAGTGAGGTGGACTCTTGATTTTTCCCTGAGAACGAGATGTCTGTTTGGAAATCTTTTCCTTTTGAGAGGTCATTGTGAGGGTCTTGATTGTTACTTAAGTGTGAATGAATGTTCCATTGTACATCTTTATTCAGTTTTTCGCACACTTTTAGAGCGGTTGAGGAACAGATCCCCCCAAGCAATGATCTAAGGTGTTAGAGAAGCTCTGTCCTTTGGGCGTGGATTTTTACTTCTCCCTTTTCACATTTCCCTGGCTACTACACATCCAGATTCTCGACCGATCCGGCATTGGCCATCAGAAATTCATAACGGGCTTCGGTCCGTTTTCCCATCAAATCATGGAACGTGCGGTCGGTGTTGAGTTCGTCGAGGAGTT
>CBDUWS010000105.1:0-6224 GCA_965370985.1 uncultured bacterium | reverse complement strand
CTCTATATTGGAAACCTACAATTTGAAACCACAGACCAAGACTTACAAAACCCTTTTGTTTCAGAGGGTATGGTGATTTCAGCCAAGGTCATGGTCGATCGCTTTACAGGACGGTTACGAGGATTGGCGTTTGTGGAAATGTCCACTCCAGAAGAAGCTGAACAAGCGACCAACGCCCAACACGGGCCGGAATTAGGAAGGAGAATTTTGGTGGCTAACGAGACCAGTCCACTTGAAGAAAAACACCGGCTCAGCTTAGCGCTCGCGAACCCTTAGACTCACCCAGTATACGTTCCGGCGAATAGCTCCACTCAATATTTCCACACGAGATTCTTCCAACTGCTGCCTGTTAGAACGGGAAATTACACAGGGGCTTGATTTTCCAAAGCCACGGCAAGCATGGCATCTTCGGCTTCTGTTGTATTTATGGCATCGGCTTCATCGGCTACAGATGACTCCAGCTCTTGATCCTCTTCATATGTCTGGCGCACGTCCATAATCTCAATATCTAACTGCGCCTCAGGGTATAATCTTCGCAAATCCCATTCGGTAATCCATCCCCGCACATATTCCCGCATCCGGGTACTGGATAATTTTTCAACGGCTGAAACCGGCGGAGGGTTCCAACTATAAGCTGACCCATGTAACTCTCGAAGCTGCTCATATAAGGCATCAACCATTGGTTCATAGGGCCGAATGAGCGCTTCACTTTCCTGTTCGATAAGACGGATGCCGTTGAGAGCCACAACAGCAAGGTTGGCGGTATCTCCAACCTCTTCACTCTGAGCCAATTGTTCAATTTTATGCGAGTCTTGTTTTTCATCCAATACTACACTTTGAAAGTCATCGGTCAGCGCCACGATACTCGCAATTCCAGGACAAACGGTTTTTTCCAACACCCCCAACCAGCGAGCAACTTCGGCATAGGATTTCATCCGTTGCTTAAACGAATATCGGCCAATAATTTCCGCTTCATCGATGAGCAAAATCCACCCCTTGTAACCTGCGGCCATCATCAATCGAGAGACGAATTGAAAGCGATGCCAGGCCAGATCTTGTGCCGTCAATTTATCAAACACATACGGTATCTCCGGAGCACAGCCTTGGAGATATTTTTTGAGTTGCCCATTGCTCAATGGATCTCCTGCCCAAAACCGGATCATCCGGTGACTGAGTTCGGGATCATTAATCATTCGTTCATATAAATACAACGTGGCGGCAAACCGGGAATCACATCCCGAATCTTTTCGATGAGCCCAATCATACAATTCAGCATATTGAGGACTTTGAAAATTCAATTCTCTCGCCACTTCGGTTAACGCGTCTCCTTGTTTACCCGGCACAAGAGCATCATTGATAGCCGATCGAAACAACGTGGCCACATTATAGAATGGCGTTTCTTTGCTAATCACAATCGGGCTACAGACGAAGTTTTGTTCCAGGGCGACATGTTGCAAGGCTTTTAAAAGATGAGATTTGCCACTTCCAAATCCCCCTTCAATCACTAAACCTTTAGTGGGAATCCCCTGGGGTGCCTGCGTGGACATTTGTTGAAGCAGTCGTCGGAATTTCCCCTCGAGATCAGGCTGATGACTGCCCAGGACTTTCACCACATCTCGATTGGGTACGCCAGATCGCAAAGCCTCCATTGCACGTTGATGACTTACATCACCATTAGCCATGGCCCCCTGCTCATAATGTTCATCAGACCCTTCCGCACTGTTCTGTCCATTTGTAGAAGGGGCCAATCGAATCAAAGCACCTAACGGATTTTGATATTGCCGATCACGGACTTCATCCCAAATCCGAAGTTTCAACGCTTCGTATCGGTTGAGTCCTCGTCGCGTATCCGTCAGAAATTCCGGAGGAACGGATACCACCAGCAAGAGACTTTCCAGTTCATCGGTTCCATCAATAAACTGCCGCAGCATTTCATAGGCATCCAGTGTTGCCGAAATACCATAATACAGGCCCTCGGGGGAATTTGGCTTTTTACTTTCCAAACATCGGCTCAAATCTAACGAGACAACCAACCCGGCTTGACCTACCAAACGCAACCACCGGGATAAAGACGCGAACATGTATCGGGCATTGGTCCGGACGATTTTTTGGAAAATCAGGGCCTCTTTTAACGAGGAAATCTGCCGCAATTCTCCACATAACCAGGCTTTCACCGGTTCGGTCATAAACGGACTTTCGGCCCCAGAGTCCATTTGCCCCAGACAAAGACGAATCATTGCCATCCGAAATTCCTGACACATATGCGTATCATGGTAAATCGCCCGCTCCAACCAACTATTCAAATCCCGCCGCAACAGCGGTTCGGCTCGCTCATTCATCCGGGCCACTCCAGCTATCGAAAAATCTTCCTGGCCTTCTGGGATTCGATAGCCATTTTCCTGAAGCAGCCGCCGCACAAATTGCGACGCTAATGTATCCCATTGAATCCGACGTGCCACCTGATGAAAAAACTTATCCATCATATGGATCTTGGTTTCTTTGGCATCAACGCTGACGTAGGTATATTGTTCCTTCTTGGCCAGAGCCACCAATTGGTCCTGCACTTGCGCTCGATCGGTATCAGAAGGCGTGACGACAAATTTCACAGACGATCCGCCCTGCCCGACAAAACGTTGGAGATATTCTTGTCGAATTGTCTGAAACCACTCCTGTGTTCGTAACTCCATATGTCGTATCCTTTAAGTATTAAAAAGTAAGGACTGCGTGAAACGGTTTTTCGTGACTGAATGGCACCGTCAGGATGCACATTCAAGACACCGACATGGAAGAACTAGGGAGATTCCGCCAGAGCAGGATGCAAGGCTTCTTCCTGCGAACCTTCCAATTCAATATCTTCTGAATAATCCTGTTTGATCTCCGTTAACTCGATCTCAACCTGTTGGTTCGGGGCCAATCGTTTCAGATCCCATTCGGTAATCCATCCTTTCACATATTCACGCATTCGAGTGCTTGAAAGCCGTTCAATGGTTGGCACCTGCGGAGGATCCCATCCATAGGCCGCACCGTGAATCGCACGAATCTTATGATAGATTTCTTCAACCAATTGATCGTATGGACCCACCAAAGGAATTCGCTCACACTCGATCAATCGCATACCCTGTTCGGCCTGGCGACCAAGCACCAAATCCGTCTCCGATCCCGTTTCCCGTAATTTTTCCGGAACTTTCTCCCGATCGCCTTTTTCATCCAAAATGGCGCTTTGGAAATCATCGGTTAATGCAATTACCGCTGCTAATCCCGATTTATACCCAAGATCTGCAAAACTCGAGGCTTCGAGACGTCCTAACCATCGAGCCAGTTCTGCATAGGATTGAGCTCGCTGTTTAAAGGAATAGCGGCCAATAATCTCCGCCTCATCGATCAACAAAATCCACCCGGAATACCCAGCGGCAATCATGAGTCGGGAAACGAATTTAAACCTCTGCAAAGCCATTTCCATAGGGGAGACACGCTCGAAACGATATGACACATTGGCATCACAGGATTTGAGATACCGTTTGATTTCGGCATCCGTCATCGGATCACCAGCCCAGAATCGAATCATTCGATGGCTCAATTCGGGGTCATTCACCATCCGTTCGTAGAGAAACAATGTCGCGGCAAACCGCCCGTCGATTTCTCCACCTTGACGATGCACCCATTCGTAGAAATCGGCGTATTGGGGACTTTTAAAATTTAAATCAGCGGCAACTTCGGCCAGGGCATCCCCTCGTTTTTGAGGAATATCCGCCGCGCCCACTGCGGCACGAAACATCAATGCAGGGCTATACAGAGGCGTTTCTTTACTAATCACGACCTTGCTACAGACAAACCGGGATTCCAGAGCCATATGCCTCAGCGATTCTAATAAATGCGATTTACCTGTACCAAATCCACCCTCAATTAACAGTCCCTTTGTCGTCCAGCCTTTATGAATACTGGCCTCCGCATCTTGTAGCATTTGCTGAAATTTGGATTTCACCGTCGGTTGAGGACACCCCAAGGCTTTGACCGCACCCGGGCTTGGAACCCCCGCCCGAAGAGACTCAATGACCCGTTGATGCTGAACATCATCCTTCCGACTTCCCACACGTGCAACTAACCGACTCTCCTCGAACGGTTCCGATTGTTCCGTTAACCGAACCATCGGCGCAAAAGGGTTTTGGCGGAATTTATCCCGTACGTCGTCCCAGATACGAAGCTTCAAGGCTTCATACCGATTCAACCCTAAGCGTTGATCGGAAAGAAATGTCTTAGGAGTGACGACAACCAACAATAATCCTTCTATATCGTCACTGCTATCGATAAACTGCCGTAACATTTCATAGGCATCCATCACGGCGGAAGGCGAATAACTAAGAGGCTTGGTGGAACTTTTGTCCTTGGTGCCCATGAACGCTGAAATATCAATCGTCAACACCACGCCCGGTTTCCCTAAGAGACGCACCCAATGCGCAAAAGAGGCTATCAAGTCACGAGCATTACTGCGATTGACTTTTTGGAAAATGAGCAATTTTTTGAGAGCAGCCATTTGTCGCAACTCCCCACGGAGCCAGGATTGAATCGCACCAGCCTCTTTAGACTGACGCCCTGCAGTGTCAAGTTGGGCCGAACATAATTGAATCATCGCCAAACGAAATTCCCGGTTCATCTGGAAATCATTGAATAAGCCGTTTTCTAACCAGGAATTCACATCACGTTGAATCGTGGCTTCATCACAATTATTCAAGGTCGCAAGAGACGACCAGCTGCATTCCTCACGTTTGTCTGGAATTCGACGTTCATTCTCATGAAAGAGTTTTTTAACAAACTCAAAGGCCAAAGCCTCCCAATCAATGTGTTTGGCCATTTCCTGAAACAACAAATCAATAAGTTGGACTTTCGTCTGTCGGGAATCGGCTTCGATCGTGACAAAACCTTCCTCCCGGGCCAATTCCCCGACTCCAGCTACCACAGCCTTGGTGTCTTGTGCTTCCTCGACTACGGCGAACTTGACCGCCGATCCTCCCCGGCGAATAAACCCTTGGAGATAGGCGACTTTGAGTACTTTCAACCATTCCTGTGGCGACATAGTTTTTTCCTTAATATCCTTTTATTCTGCTTCGTCTTGTTGTCGGTTCCCCCTAGGGAAACTTAAATGACAAGCCAAGCGTGGTTATCCCGTTTTGACGAAGGAAATCCCATAATAGGTTTTCTCCCGTCCTCCCTGCGCAATCACCGTCAACGTTTTGGAGACATCGCGTACGCCCGTACTGGCATGGAAATTCGCACGCTGGTCATTTTTCGTTGTAATTGTTCCGATTTTATCCAGCAAATAGACATCCCGACCAAATTCCTGCCGCGTATATTCACTGGCCTGCCAAGGTAATAACGTCAACAATTGATACAACTCCAAAAGAGGAATAACCGTCCCCTTCCCTATTAAATGCTTTCCGCGACCCGCCACCACAATGGAATAGGCGGTATACAGCATTTCCAAAAAGGTCTGCGGCTTGAACCGCAAAGGTTTGTTTTGAACTTCCTTAAGCCGTTTGACAAGTACGGTTGGGCGCAAGCGGCTTTCCCGGATGCGGTCGATGGACACAGCCCGTTCCTTATGCAAAATTTTCAATAGAACGGGATAAGAAAACAAATACCCATCATGTTCATAGAGGTTCACGCCCATTTGTTGGGCAGTGGTAAGGAGTTCCTGGCGAAAGTCTTTTCCGGCGAGATAACTGGCCTCATCAAAATTGAGACGTTCTTGTGTCTTGACAAAATCACAACCCAAGCTCAATGTCGCCGACTTGCCTTCTTCAAGTAATTTTCGAAGCTTGACGAGGTCACCCACCTTGGCGGCATCTTTTATCTTTTTAAACGACGCCATCACCTGCTTGGTCGTTTTCATGAGATCGCCCGCTTGCTCTTCAATTTCTGCTAACGCCCGCTCCAAACTTCCGGTTTGGGGCGGCACTGAGGCTTGGGGATCAGCCTCTACCGCTTCCAGCACACCTGTCGCCGATGCAGCCTCATATGACTCGGACATATGAATCATTTCCTCCAATGGTCATGGCTTGGGCTTCTTTCTTGTGCAATGCGTGCCATCCTACGCACATATGATCGCCGGCTGGCACTCACATGAAAGAATTATTCGGCAAAACCCCCTTCTTTCTTTATATTTTTAAGTAATCGGCATTTCAAGCATGTTAAAAATGAAGCAGAATACTGAACAAGCTATTTCTCTT
>CBDUWS010000104.1:0-6225 GCA_965370985.1 uncultured bacterium | reverse complement strand
GTAGGAATCTTCTCTGCCCCTTTGACAAATAAGGCAAACGTTGGGGGCTTAGTTGCGACTTGCGTAATGAACATAGATTTTTTTGGATTACCGCGATGCAAGGAAATAGGATTTTTTTCGAGAAGTTGCTGCAGAAATAGATTGAGCTTCCGCGTCTGAATACGCTTCGCGAAAAACGCCACCACCTGATCAATTTTGGAAAACAAGCGTGGCA
Source organism: uncultured bacterium (assembly GCA_965370985.1). Classification (GTDB taxonomy): domain Bacteria; phylum Nitrospirota; class Nitrospiria; order Nitrospirales; family UBA8639; genus Nitrospira_E. The sequence goes on along the minus strand of CBDUWS010000104.1, from coordinate 6,011 downwards.
AAGTCTCGGATTGCACCGCCGCTCCGAACAGCACGGGAACATGGGCAAAGAACGGAAACCGCCTGGATAGCGCTAAATTGTAGGCTGGGTGAGCTTCAGGGTCATTTTCACGCACATCCCATTTATTCACCAGGATGACGCAACCGCGCCCTTGTTTATTGATCAACCCCGCAATTTTGGTGTCTTGTTCCGTCACACCTTCGATGCCATCCAACACTAAAACCGCGACATCAGATCGACCCAAGGCCCGCATGGCCCGGACCACGCTATAGCCTTCAATGCCTCGATCAATACGCCCTCGTCTTCGAATTCCAGCCGTATCGGTAAAGATATAGCTTTGGCCTTCACGGGTGAGGAGCGAATCAATGGGATCGCGCGTGGTACCGGGGATGTCGCTGACAATGAGCCGTTTTTCCCCCAAAATGGCATTCACCAAGGTCGACTTGCCGACATTGGGTCTGCCCACCACAGCAATGCGGGGAATCTCAAGTTGAGCAGACTCGTCAGGAGCTTGAGGCAGATAGGGCATGAGCGCTTCGAGTAATTCATCTATTCCCATCCCACCTTCAGCAGAAATCGGAAAAATGTCTTTTACGCCCAACTGGTAAAAATCTGCCAGGAGTGGTTCAGACTTTGGCGTGTCAATTTTATTGACGGCAAGAAAGACCGGTTTGGTAACGGGCCGTAGAAGGTCTGCCAGCTCGGTATCCAGTGGAGATAATCCGACACGCCCATCCATTACAGCGATTACCAAGTCAGCTTCGGCTATGGCCGATTGGGTTTGTTCCTTAATCTGCGACACGATCACATCTTCGGCATTGAGATCTAAGCCACCGGTATCAACCAAGGTAAACATGCGGTTTTGATATTCGCACTCCGCCATATTACGGTCGCGTGTGACACCTGAAACGTCGTCCACTATCGCTGTACGATGCCCCACAATCCGATTGAACAGGGTGGACTTGCCGACATTCGGTCGCCCCACAATGACCACTAATGGTTTATGTGGTAGCAGATCTTCGCCACTCTCATCTTCGGGAAGATTCAAAGGAAGGGGTTTGGTTTCTGGAGCACGTCTGGAACGGGAACGGGTAGAACGCGTCATAAAAAATTACTGTTTAAGTCTTATTAAGGGGTTAACTATTCGATGAGCTTTCACCCTCACCCCAACCCTCTCCCTGGAAGGGCGAGGGAGTTTTGAAATATTTTAGTTGAAAGTTAAACAACTTTAAAATCCATTTCGGCATTGGCTTGGATGATCATTCGAATGACGGTCTCTGGACCATCCAGACTCATTGGTGTATTGGTCCAGGCTCCCACTTCCACTGAGGAACATGATGACGCCCAAGAGGCCGGTCATCCATCTGACCTGCTTCAAACCATTTCCCTCTCTCTTCCCATCCGCCCTATGTTGGCTTTCGACATCATCAAGAACATGGCTTGTTCCTGTCTGAGTTGCTCTTTTTTGAGGAATAAGATCAATCTGAATATGTGGCGAGGGAAGAAAGAGGGAAAGATACTTCTCCGGCTGGTGCCGGTCTGAAAAATCTCTATTAGGTATGAAGATGCTTCATTGCCGCAGCACATAAGATAATGAACACGCCCATCCACAGCGCCACACGCTGAAAGGGCACAGGCTCGACAGCCATTTCATCCAGCTCTTCTTGATCTTCCTGGCCAGACGGTTCATTTTTAAAAATAATGGTGTAGAGGAAAATGGTCAGAATCCCAAGCACTAAAAACAGTTTAATGAAAAAGACAATGAGATATTTGGCATGGTGGGACACTCCTTCTCCAGTCGCCATGACCATGCTTTGACTGACGTAGTGCAAATTTATTCCCCCAGTAAAGAGGATGACCAACAACAAGACCCCCACCACACGTTTATATTGCTTGTAAAAGGTTTCCGATATGGGTTTGATAAATTCTTTTGGAACGGCGGTTTTCAAACCAGGCGTCACGGCCATGACCAGAAAGGCGAGACCACCGACCCACACGACGGCCGAGAGCAGATGTAGCCAATGCACTAAAATGGGAATGAGTTGGTTGAGGTCGGTGATGACCCCAAGAAGGGATTCCATTAGAACTTAAAGACCGGCTTTTCGTTGCCAAACCGTCGTTTGCGAAGTTCTTCCATTAATTCAATGGTGACGACCGGTATACCCTCTTCTATGGCATGGCGCTCCACACCCTTTTTCACCATGGCCCGCAAGAAATAGGGGATACGATTTAGCCGTTCTTCCGAAGCTTGATCCCATTCCACTGATGAAGCTTCTGGCACATTGAAGGCTACCTGGATCTTCTCCCCGCCCTTGGGCGTATAGAGACACCATTCGTCTTCATCCATCCAATCTCCATGATCCACGTAAGGACGTGCTCGACAGCCCCCGCAAATTTCACTGTATTCACAATCGCCACACTTGCCCTTTAAATGTGGATACCGAAAGGAATCGAAAATCTCCGATTTCTCCCACAAATCGACAAAGCTAGTATCACGAATATTCCCAGCAGACAGGGGCATATAGGGACAGGGTGTCATGTCGCCATTGGGCGTGATCCTAGCATAATTTGTACCCGCGAGACATCCGCCTCCCATGTAGCCTTTGGCTTTCGTGATCGGAGAATTCGGATCTTTTTCATAAGCCATTCGCTTAAAATGTGGCGCGCAACGCGCCCGCACGAGCATGTCTTGATATTTATCCTGACACTCCAGGAGATATCCTAATACTTCTTCATATTGTGAAGGGGTGATGTCTGTTAGTTCCTCGCCGCGTCCGGTGCAAACCATGAAAAAGACATTTAGCACTTTGGCACCGAGATCGTGAGACCAATCGATGACAGCCGGTAATTCCTGATAGTTCATGGGCTGGGCACTGAAATGCACTTGGAACTGTAATCCATTGCGCTTACAAGCCTCAATACCAGCCAACGCGCCCTCCCAGGCATTCGGCAATCCGCGAAACGCATTGTGTTTGGCTGGATCGAGCGAGTCGATGCTGATACCGACTCCCATGACACCGATTTCCACCATCTCCTTAGCCATGGCATCATCAATCAACATGCCATTGGTGCCAAAGACCACCATAAACTGTTGCTTCACTGCGTGACGAGCAATATCCAAGATGTCTGGGCGAACCAACGGTTCACCACCCGTAATTACCAGCAAGCTCCCACGATTAACTTCGGCAATTTGATCGATCAGACGAAAACATTCTTCGGTGGTGAGTTCATCATGCCCGCCACCCATCTTCGTTGTCGCGTCCAGGTAACAATGATCACATTTAAGATTGCAGCGACTGGTGAGATTAAGGGCTACGAGATACGGCTTAAAATCGTCAACAGTTCGGCCATCACCCGGTGCATCGCTGCCTGGTCGCAACGATTCGAACCGTGAGACGGCACTGGAACCTAACGACGACAAGCTATTGAATACTGAGTTGAGAACCGGAAGGGATTTACCCATTGTGACCGGCTCCGGATTGGGCTTCGGAAGGAGCCCCTGTACCGGTCAACCGGGAGACAACGTCTTTAACATTCCCCGTTTTCATGGCTTCTTCCATGGTTTCCTTGGCTTGTTCAATGCCTTGATTGGCCACGTCGAGGGTAATGATCGTGGTACCTGTTTTTTCAGCATGCTTGATGATTAACGCTTTGGTGCAATCTCTCATAAAACCGGCCGGAGCCCGTTCAAGTCGTTGAACAGCATCAGGTTCCCAGGTGTACGGGTCAGATCCATTGGCATCAGGAGCTTGATCATTCTTGGAGTCGGAACCCATCGTTGAGGCCTCCCCAGCCGTTTTATTGGCAAATATTGGCGTATAGTCTTCAGCCGCCGCCTCTTGAATCATCGGGGCCGCATACTCCAACGTGATTGTTGTCATTCCTAACTTCCTGGCAGTTTTTTCAATTTTGGCTTTTGCCCGACGACGCTGGAATCCGGCAGGAACCGCCCGAATGCCTTCTCGTGCATCTTTGGTCCATTGCATGGGAATATCGTCATAAGCAATTTCGGTTTCCAGTCCACCCTCCGCTTGAGCCGCCGCATCGAAAATGGATTTATCCACTTGTTTAAATTGTGCCCCGTCCAGGCCACAAATCGGGCATAATACCGGATGAGCCCCTTTTCCAATATAGCCGCATCCTCCACACACATAATAATCTCGGGACATCCGATCCAAATAGTTTTGATTCCCGGCACTTAATGGATTACCAGCGGCTGGTTTTTCTTCTACTATTTGAGACATCATGCCGCTCATTGTCGATCCCATCAAATCTTGCGCCACTTGATTATCGGCTTGCATGGCGTTGCGATCAACACCGGCCGAATCAAGTGTGCTTCCGAGTGTTTTCATGGCATCCATCGCACCCTTAGGGAGAATATCGCCAACAGCCTCATCAATGATCGAATTACTGATGATAGTATGGCCTTTTTCGATGGCATAGCGATGGATGGCTGTTTTCGCAACACCACGGGCAAAAACCGGTATTTTCTCCATGCGTCGTAGCGCTTCTTCCGTCCAGGCAATCGTGTATTCCGCTTGGGTATCAATGGGCGGCACAAACTTTCTATTGGAGATCAAGACATTGCAAGGAGCGGAACGCAGGAGATTCTCGGCGTTGCTGCCGATATCCATATCGTCATCACTATGAACACCAATGCGCCCGACAATGAGGAGCCACGGCTGCTCTTTCCTTACATATTGGATCACCTTCTCAAAGGCCTTGCCATCCAACAGGGTGGTCTTAATGTCCGCTCCTTCATCCTGTGCCACATCACGGGAAACATCTAAATGTGATTGGTAAATTTTGGCCAATCCACTGTCAATCACTTCTTCATGCAGTTTTTCTTGTTCTTTAAATCGGAAGACTGTCCCGGCCTCTTCATTCAGAACAGCGGAAATACTGTGGAAGGCAGCATAGTGAAAATAAGGGTCGAATGCGGAAATCGCTTCAACCGGTTTATTAAAGGCCTTTCCAAGAGCCAAAGCCGTTTTTAAGCCCCCAAAAGAATAATGACTGCCATCTACCGCCACCACAATTTTCCCACCGTTCATGGGCTTAGTATCTTTCACAATAAACATGTCCGAATTACGTACGCGCCGTATTACACGTTCGGTGTTGCTACCAATAAGGGAGTCCTTGACTGCCCCCACGCCCAAAGCTCCCATAATCGTAAGTTCATAGCCATTTTTGGTGATATCTTCTACGATAGCTTTCCAATTGCGCCCTTCCAATGAGTGCCGTTCGAGAGGAATATTGGCTTCGTCACACTTCTCACCAACGTAATCCAAATAAGAATCGGTAATGATTTGCAGACCGCGAGTAATAAGAGAATCATGAATTTGCCGCTGTCGATCCAATTCCTTCTCATCATGGTATTCTTCAGGGAGACCGGCTTCCATTTGCTTAAATCGCTTATCGTGCATTTTAGCCGCATACACATGGCTCCCCACCATTTTCGACCCGAACACCTTTGCAAACTGAACGCCCAGTTCTACAGCCATATTCGAATGGTCTGAATTATCAACTGGTACATATATCGTCTTATACATTCATTCGCCTCCTTGACCGGAATTCACACGAAAAAAGCCACACCAAACCGCCAACCTTTTATCGCTTTGAAATTCGCCCCTATGCCTAATATTTCTCAGTAAAACAAGAGGGAATCTTACCACCTCGAATTTCCCTTATGCAAGCCAAAGACATCGGTCAAATATTCTGCAATCTATGGATAAAATTATTTATTTTTCAACTGGTTTCGCCTTCTCTCTTTCGAGGATTCCCATTATGAATTTCATATAATTACCTACGTAAAAAAATAACTTAAATATAAGTATTTCATACTATCAATTGATGTGACGATGGTAGGGAAAAGAAAACGTAACATAAACCTAAGGCAGGTATTCCCATATTTAATTTGATAAGAATTTTGACTTTAATACTGAAAATTCACCTACTGTCTGTTCAACCTAAAAACAGCAGTTGGATCACGAAAGTCTGCACAACCCCTT
>CBDUWS010000103.1:0-6245 GCA_965370985.1 uncultured bacterium | reverse complement strand
TAGCCTAAAGTTCTGACCCTTCCGTCAACCCCTTGACGCCGGTAGTTTCTTCCCAGCATCGCGTCTTGCCAAGAAATCTCCAATTTTTCAAGGAAGTTTCTCGGCAACTTCAATGAGCCAGGTAAAAAATACTCGGGTCTAATTTTTGCTGAATAGGTGTCCCAGGTTGGGGGGCATACGAAACGTGAGAAGATTTCTCGGGATTGTCTGTGTGGCTGTCCTTTGGCCAGGTACGGCAGTGGGTGGGTCATGTTCGGATTTTCCCTGGCATTATCCCCAGGACATGGTTATGCCGAATCTGGTGCAGGAAGGCCAGAAGGCCATGGAAACAGGATCTCTGTTGGAAGCACGGGAATTGTTTTCTACCTACCTTATGGAACAGGACGAAGGGGTGTTTGCGGATGGCGCCAAATGGGCAGTGGCATCGCTTCCTAATGTATCGGATGAGCTTGGAACAGAATTTTTGAAGCAGATCGAGCGTCTTCAAGCAATGAAAGCGGCCGAGCCGGATGGTGCCTATGCCCCTTGGGCGCTTTGTTCAATGGGGCAACTGTATTGGGATGCGGGATGGCATTCCGAAGCCAATGCTCTGTTTGAAGAATTTCTTCGTTCATATCCTGAAGACCCCATGGCTGGAGGGGTGATGGTCGAAGCTGGAATGGGATATTTGGAAAACCAACAATTTCTTGAGGCTGCGTTGGTGTTTCGTCGGGTCGTAGAAGAGCCTAAATGGGAAGCGCATCGACTCAGGGGGGCACTGGGATTGGCCGAGGCGACGGCCATGTCCGAGGCGTGGAGACAAGCCTATTATTGGTATCGGGTTGTGGAAGCCGAAAGTCCTGAGCTTATTCGACAGTCTGAGCGTTCGTCTTATTATTACGGATTGACGGAATTGGTTGTTGGAGATTCCGATAAAGCGATTCCTCGATTTTTGACCACAGTCAATCTTCATCCGCAGCAGAAATTTGCTGGTCAGGCTTTAATTCGTATTTCTGAAAAATTGTTAAAGGAAGGCCATGAATTTCTGTCTCTATGGTTTGCCGAACAAGCGAAGCGGCGCTTTGCCGGACAGGAATCCGGTCGTCGAGGGCAAGCGGCACAAACCAGATGGGTTGTGGACTATTTGTCGGAAGAACATTCAAAAGAAGAATGGGTAAAAGTCTACCAGCGCTTGGATGAATTAGAAATTTATTTATCGGTGTCCTGGGATAATGTGGTGGAAACGGCTCGTGTTTTGAGCCAAGCCCCAGAACCAGATTTAGCCGAAGAAAACATGTTGTGGATGGGGCGGGGGTATCACGTCCTTGAAGATATTCCGGCTACCATTCGGTCATACATGCATCTGGCTATGGTGGCCACCTCGGAGCCAAGGCGACAGGAAGCCCAACATGAACTAAGCACCATTCTCAACAAGGAGATTCGGTCTTTCTATGATCAGCAGGCCTGGGTACCGTTACTCAAGTTTCATGAAGGTCAACAGGAGGCGTTTTATTTAGTCCCGTTGACACATGAGCGTGTCAGGATCGTTGCTGAGGCCTATCAGCATGTGAACCTCCCCTCGAAAGCCATGCAATGGTATGACCAATTGTTGGAAAAACACCCGGAGAGTTCTCTGCGAGAGGAAATCTTTGCGGAAAAAGTATTTTTGGCTGATGAGCAAGGTAATGCGAAATTGGTTCGAAATGCTGGTGAACTCTATTTTCGTGAATATCCTGAAGGCCAGTGGCGAGCTGAGGTGTCTGCTGTGTTGGGGATGGAATCGTTGGCCCGTGAAGACTATGTACAGGCGATTCAACAGCTGTCTGATGTGGTGCAGCACACTCATGATAAGGCATTGCAATTATATGTTCTCCAAAATCGTGTCCACGCGTATCTAGGGGCAGAGAAGAGAGATCTTGCACTTCAGGACTTACGCCAGGTCGTGACTTTCGATCCTAAGGACATGGTTGCGGTGATTCGGCTCGGAGATTTTCTTTTTGACCAAGGAGACTTTGCTGATGCCGTACCACTGTATGACCAAGTGCTTTCTTCCAAGGCGCCTGTGGCCTTGAAAGCCTGGGCAAAGTATCGGTGGGGGCTTTCATTGGATTATCAAGGGAATGCGGCTGAAGCGCAAAAACTCTTGGCAGAAGTTCGACAATTAGAAACACGACCGCCAGAATTTGAAAATACCATTCGGGCCGCAGCCGTAGCGGTGTTGGATGAATTTTCTTTAAAAGGGAAACCGCAAACAGGGAGCGCCAATGAAGGGAGTTAAGGCAACGCCAGTTTCTTCGTTAGGGCAGATGTCGGAGTGGGAGATCGATGCCCCATTGCTGAACGATGATTTTCCAACACTTTCCCGGAATCCCTCGTTACATGTGTCCCTTGGGTGTTTTGATACTGGCAATTCCGACTCTCAGCTGCTTCAGCCACCTGATGAAGAACATCGTCAACGGTTAGCCGGTCTTGGAGAAAAAGTCGGGCGACTTGCTCATGATATTCGGAATCCATTATCGAGCATTGAGTGGTTTGCCACATTGTTGGGGCGCGATCATCATAATCAGGAAGAGCGACAAGAGTTGGCCGATCATTGTATCCAGGCCGTTCGTTCCTTGGATCATTTGGTTTCCAATATATTGGTAGCCAGTGTTCCTCTGAATGCTGGGCGGGAATCCGTGTGTCTTCTTTCGTTATTTGACGATGTGGAACTGTTGGCGATGTATCCCTTACGAAAGAAACGGTTAACGATTCATCGTCGTCGAGAAGGAAAGCTGTCCACTATCAGAGGTCATGAATCCTTATTAAAGCAAGTGCTGCTCAATCTACTTATCAATGCCATTCATGCATCAGAATCGGACAGCCGAATTGAGATTCACTGTAGAAATGAATCTCGCCTCGTGAGTGAGCACGGGAATCAAAACCTTGAGCAGGGAATTGCTCTCCGTATCCGAGACCATGGTTGCGGAATGTCCAAGGAAGAGCTCTCCAACATGTTTCGTCCGTTTTATTCCAAGCGAAAGGGAGGCACGGGTCTTGGTCTTTCCATTGTAAAACAGATTGTTCACATTCATCATGGTTTGATTGATATCACCAGTCAAGAAGGAAAAGGGACAACAGTCGAACTCTTTTTCCCTCAGTAAAGGAGAATGGCATGCTAGAGACCGAGAGTGGGATGAGTCGGGGCATCCTCGTTGTTGAAGATGATGAACAGTTACAGACGGCATTAAGTAAAGTCTTAAGCCAACATGGCTATGAGGTCACGGTAGCCAAGGATGGCTATGAGGGCTTAGAGCATGTTGAACGGGATGCCCCTTGGCTGGTACTCACCGACCTGAGTTTACCTGGAAAAGGGGGAATGGAATTTTTACGAGAAGTACGGACGCAAGGATACCATATGCCGGTCGTGGTAATGACGGCCTATGGGGGTGTGGATGTTGCGGTGGAAGCCCTGAAATATGGAGCAACAGATTTTCTGCAAAAACCCTTTCCGTTTGATCGACTGGAGAAGCTCATTCAACAGCTGGATGATGATCGGAGTGAACAACAGCATGTGACGAGCGGGCCTCAAGACAAGACAGCATATAGTGAGCGCCAAGAAGGGTTTCTGACTCGAGACCCTAAACTGCTGCAAACCTTAAAAATGCTGGATATGGTGGCAAGCAGCTCAGCCACCATTTTGATTCAAGGGGAAAGTGGGACGGGAAAAGAAGTTCTGGCTCGTGATATCCATCGAAAGAGTACACGGGCTCATCAACCCTTTGTCGCTATAAATTGTGCCGCATTGCCTGAAGGCCTCTTAGAAAGTGAATTGTTTGGATATGAGAAAGGTGCGTTTACTGGAGCCCTGACCAGACGTGCCGGGAAATTCGAACTGGCTCATAAAGGAACCATTTTGTTGGATGAAATTGCGGAGATGAGTTTAGGCCTACAGGCGAAATTGCTGCGAGTTCTTCAGGAACGAGAAGTTGACCGTCTTGGTTCGCGGCAGCCGATTTCAGTGGACGTGCGGGTCATTGTCACCACAAACCGAAATCTTGCGCAGGAAGTCCAAGCCGGACGGTTTCGGGAAGATGTGTATTACCGTCTGAGCGTGATGCCGTTCACGCTTCCCCCGTTACGAGATCGGCCAGAGGATATTCAGTTGTTGGTCGAACATTTTTCGCATCGGTCATTTCAGCGAAACCGGCGGACTTGGAATGGCATTTCCGATGAGGCCATGATGTATTTGAAAAGCCGACCATGGCGGGGCAACGTCCGTGAATTAGAGAATGTCATTGAACGGGGTGTTCTCCTGGCAGACAATGGTCCATTGCAGGTCGAACATTTTCAATTTGATGAACCGACATTAACTTCCGGTCCAACGCATGCGCCGACCGGAACCATTTGGGAAATGGAAAGAGACCTCATCCTGCGAACATTAGAAGCACATGATAGTAATCGAACACATGCCGCCAGAACCTTAGGGATCAGTATTCGTACGTTACGCAATAAATTACGGGAGTATCGACAACTCAACGGGGGACTTTCATTAGGTGTGTAGTGGGTCAGAACGTGGAATTGGGTGGATGGACCCAACGCATGCGGTCTTTTGATGGAATAGGCGGAAAAAATTACCGATGATAGGAAAAAAATTCAAGGAAAAATCTTCCTCAGATACGAGAAATGTTGTAGAGGTAGAAGTTGAGTGTGGTCATAAGAAAATTGCGGGCAACGGGAGTGGCATAGGTGTTGCTGCTTGAGCCAGGGACTTCATGCCTTGTCCTCTAAACAAAAGCATTAAATGGTTATCCTCAGATTTACGAGATGAGGCACTGTAAAGGAACAGCTCTATGATGATTTCTCCATGGGACTCAGGAACCCATTTATATGAACGAGCATTGGATGTGCGGAGTGGTATTCATGAAACGATTGCTTCCAATATGGCGAATGAAGAAACGCCAGGGTATAAGGCCAGACAATTACCATTTCGGGAGACATTTTCCGCAATTCTTCAGGGTAAGGGCCAGTTAGGTCCGACGATCACGCACCATCGACATTTAGGTGGGATTTCTGAGGAAAACAATATCTTTCATCAGACGATTAAGCAAAATGCGGGGGCTGGGATAGACGAAAATACCGTTAATCTTGAACAAGAAATGACGTTGATGGCTGAAAATACCCTTCTCTACATGGCGGTCAACCAATTTTTAGATGGACGATTTGAAGGGTGGAAAAGGGCTATTGATGAAGGACGATGAGGGTGAGCATAAATGAGCATAAAAAAGAAGGTGAGCGAGCATATGTATGACCAGCATGCCAAAAAAAGGAGGAAGCTATGAATATCGATCGAGTCTTTGCGGTAGTGGGATCGGCGTTAGATGCCCAACGACAACGGTTGAATATCATTGCGAGCAATCTTGCGAATGCCGAGTCGACGCGGTCACCAAATGGTGGCCCTTATATTCGGCGTGATGTCGTGTTTCAAGCGACGTCGACGCAAACCCCGTTTCATTCTGTCTTTAGCAGTGCCTTCGGTGATCCGTCAGAACCTTCAGGGGTCCGGATTACCGATATTATCGAGGATTCACGACCTTTACGCACGGTGTACGACCCTGATCATCCGGATGCCGATGACAAAGGATATTTACATCTGCCAAACGTCAATCCCATTGAGGAAATGGTGAATCTCATGTCCGCGACGAGGGCGTATGAAGCCAATATCGCAGTGCTGGAAACAGGAAAAACCATGACCCTTCGTGCATTGGAGATGGGACGATAGGCGTGTTTAGAAATTTGAGGAAAGGAATCTTCTTATGGATTATTCCATGATTAAAGGCATTGAGGCCATTCCGGAGCCCTTTGGAGGTTCTACAGTCAAACGAGCTTCTCAAGGAGATCAGGGATTTAGCGATGTATTAAAAAACGCAGTGGAGGCCGTCAATTCCATGCAACATGAAGCCGGTCGACTGGAAGATGCTGTTGCGAAAGGGGAAAATGTCAACATTCATCAAGCAGTGATTGCCGGGGAAAAAGCCGGGTTATCCTTCCGGTTACTCATGCAAGTGAGAAATAAAATGATTGATGCTTACCAGGAAGTCATGCGGATGCAAGTCTAGGAGCCTGTCGGACTTAAGAAGAATCGGCTACAAAAGTGTCTCAGCGGTCCAGATTTCGCCGCTTTCTTGGCCCATAGGCCCACTATGGGCCGGCGAAATCGTCAAAATCTGTCCTCGCTCAGCCGCTTTTTCGCTCTCGATTCCCTAAGCCAGACAGACTCCTAGAGC
>CBDUWS010000102.1:0-6311 GCA_965370985.1 uncultured bacterium | reverse complement strand
TAAATAAGCCAAGCATCACTCAGTGACTACTCGGAGGCGAGGAGGGAAGCACCACTGTTTGATACCATTTCCAAAACCGAGAAACTCCTTCAGGTACTGATATTTGAGGATTATACTGCAGAAGCTGTCGTGTTTTTGAAATATCCGCAAAGGTATAGGCAATATCGGCATCCAACATGGGAGCGGAGGTTAAATGTGCCGAATTTCCGGCCAATTGTTCAATGCCTTTGACAAAATCAGACAACAGAACTGGTTCACCACGTCCCAGGTTTAAAATTTCATATCCCAAAGGATGATCAACTGCCGAAACAAGTCCGCTGACAATATCGTCGACATACGTCCAATCCCGATACATATTGCCATTGTTATAGAGTGGGACTTCACATCCCGTAAAAATATTATCCAACACTTTATACGCCATCATATCCGGACGACCACGCGGGCCGTAGACAGTAAAAAACCGAAAAACCGTACAATCCAACCCATAGAGGTGATGATAGGTATGACCTAACATTTCACTCGCTCGCTTACTTGCGGCATAGGGCGCTAACGGTCGATCACACGTATCGTCAGGAACGAAAGGCACAGTTTGGGTATTCCCATAAACCGAAGAAGTTGAAGCAAAAATGAAGGTCGGTAATTTTTCTGGTTTCTTTGTTCCAATCCGTCCAACTGCCGCATCAAGTAAGGCGAGCGTTCCCATCACATTCACATCGTAGTATAAACCTGGGTCATCAATAGACACTCGCACCCCTGCCATTGCGGCCAGATGGACAATCGCATCAATCTGATGATCAGAAAAAAGATCGGCGACTAGCTGCCGGTTGCGGATATCGCCCTTCAAGAATTGGAAGGTTCCAGGCCATTGCTTGGCAAGAGCCATGTCCGTCACTTCTCGAAGATTTGCTTCCTTGCGAGCTGGATCATAAAAATCATTCAAGTTATCCAGACCAATCACCCGGTCCCCACGCTTAACGAGTTGTTCCACGGCATGACTACCAATAAACCCAGCAGCCCCTGTCACCAAGATTGTTTTGGCCACACCTTACTCCTTAGGAAAATTTATAAGAGGATTTTTTACTCACCGACATTTCAAGGCGCAAGGGTTTGTTTCGGCAAGTCTCACAACGAGCTTGATCGTCAACCACACACAGTCCTGGTCTTTTTTGCATATATTGAGAGGCAACCATTCCATTGTTACAATGCCTTATCATGAATATAATGGCTGGCAAAACCGTTGATGCTCCCTATACTCAAGAGACCACAGATTTAGGAACAGGCAGAGATTTCGAAGCTGAAGTCATCGTGTTCAATTGTGATTGCCATACGTACCAAGAAGTCATCACCTTATTTTGTCAGAACATTCCAGGGATGACTCCTCCCAAAGCCTTTGAATTGGCTTGGCAGATTGATCACCAAGGCAGCGCCACCGTCTTTCAGGGTGATATTAAACACGCTGATGAAATAGGAAATAAACTGGCAAGAGGAGGCTTACGCATTGAAGTTCGCCACTGAACTTCGTTTCTATTCCCCTGCGCAGAATCCGTTATTTTTTCTTCGCGATACGCGGTTGCTTGGCAGAAGCAAGCTTTTTCTTCTCGGATGGTTCATCAGAAGATTTTCTCTTAGACAGGCTGGTCTTCTTCGGTATCGACTTTTTCTTTAGAGACGGCCTAGTCGCCTTGGTAGACTTACGTGATGAAGGTTTAACCGTTTCAGTTTCGGCCTTTATTTTTGATAATATCTTGGAAACAGATCGAATGTTTCCCTTTTCCCCTTTCTTGGCTTTAGAAGCGAGCAGGGAAACCTTCGAAGCCTTTTCTTTATTCTTGGAGGCCTTTGAACCACCTTTTCCTGACCCATTGGAAGGCTTCAGAACAGGAAATGATGGAAGCTTCTTCTTCTTTAACGCATCGCCAGAAAACACTTTTACTTGGTAGAGTTCAAATAAAAGCTCAATAGACTTTTGATCCCCTTTTCGAGCAAGGGTCAGAAGACGGCGGCGTTGATTCATTTCTTCTTCTTCCGTATGGGAAGTCACTCGCCGTTCCATATGGTCAAATCCTTCCTTGGTGAAAAGGTTACCCTTTTTGCCTCAAAACGGATGGGAATTTATTCTACATGAAGAAAGTGTCATTGGCAATATTCCCTAATGAACTTTTCTAGCAAAATCCATATCGCATATCTCCAAATTCTAGAAAGGGAACATGAAGAATCAGGGAGGGGACCGAACAAAATGTTATTGAGAAAATGTTCAGATAAAGGAAGGAAAAGAGATGCCGGCCTCGCGCAAAGAATCCGGGGAAAAAACCGGCACTCTTAAGGTATCAAGAACAGATGCGATGGTAATTTCCCAGGAAGCCTGGGTTACAACACCTCAAGCATCGCCTTGGCTTCTTCGGACCCAGGAAAATTTGGACTGAGTTGAAACGCCGCCTCCAACGATTTCTTCCCTTGTTGGCGATCACCATTTTTAAATTGCGCCATGCCTAAATGATACTGCACCACCGGATTCTCCGGAAGCTTTTCCGCTGCCTCTTGCAGTAACGATACCGCTTTCAAGTATGCATTCTTTTTGTAGTAGATCCACCCAAGCGTGTCGGCAATATGTGGATTATCTGCCTGTTGCGCACGTGCACTTTCTGCAAATGCCAACGCCTCATCTAAATTGCCCCCATGCTCCGCCATGAGCCATGCAAGATTATTCGCTGCTGGCGAAAATTTCGGTTCAATGTCTAAGGTTTTCCGATAATGCGTCTGGGCTTTCTGGATTTCATTTCCTTGCTCCGCAATCATCCCCAACATCATATGGGCCGAAGCCGCTTTCGGGTTCTTTTCTAAGAGTCGCTCATATTCCTGCACGGCTTCATCAGTTCTTTTCGTTCGCCGATAGAGTTCCGCAAGATTCATATAGGATACCTGTAGCTGATCATTAAGCTCCAAAGACTTCTTAAACGCCTGCTCGGCTTTGTCAGCCTGATTAACTTGCATCCACAGTCCACCCAGTAAGTTATACATGAACGGATCATCTGGAGTGGCATCAATTTGTTTTTGCACACGTTCACGGGCCTGTTTGGCTTCACCACGGCTCACTCGAATGCTGGCAATTTGGCCAAGGGCTTGGGTAAAGTTAGGGTTTCGTGTGAGTGCCTCTTCGAAATGGGCAATCGCCGCTTCATATTTTTTATCCTGTCGATCAATCAGCCCCAATTGATAATGTGCGACAGGATCTTGCGGAATTTGTTTGACAATAGCTTCGTAAACTTTCTTGGCTTGTGAAAAATCCTTTTGCCGAAAATATGCCTGCCCCAATAAATGAACAGCCTGTACATCTCGAGGATTCAGCCGTATGGCCATTTGCGCTTCTTCAATAGCCATCTTATACGAGCCCTCAGCCATTCGCACCAAAGATAAAGCCTTTCGAATCCCACGATCCTGCGGAGCCAACTTAACCGCTTCATTTAACTCCTGAAGAGCCTGGGGGATATCCTTTTTCGTCGCAAACGCCACACCCAAATACTGATGAGCCATGGCCTGATTCGGTTCATCTTTTATCACTCTTTGAAAGATGAGAATGGCCTCATCCGTTTTCCCCTGTCCTAATAACAAACGCGCTTGAAATACTTGGGCTAAGGAGTCTTTCTTATTTTTCTCTAACGCCGCCGAAACCAGATTTTCCGCGTCCTCCCATTTCCGATTGTCTAAATAAAAATTGATGACCGCATTGCGAGCCGGCTTGGATTGAGGATTCAATTCGACGGCTTTCTGAAAATGCTCCAAGGCTTTGTCTCCAGCGCCAAGGAAGGTATAAAATTCCCCTAGTAAGATTTGAGGCGTTTCACTCTCGGGCTTTCGATTCGCAAATTTCTGATACACCTCTTCAGCTTCTTTCCACTTTTGGGTCGCAAGATAATATTGGCCTAATTTGGCATAGAGCGCGTCATTGTCTGCATCCAATTCCAAGGCTCGCTGAAATTGAACTTCTGCCTCTGATTGCTTGCCCTGGACCAATAATAAATCGCCTTTTGCTAAAATTAACGTGGTCGACGTACTATTATGTTGCAAGCCCTGCTCTAAGCTCGCTTCTGCCTCTTCGGGTTTCTTCATGGCCAGGTAGGCTCGCGCCAAATCAATATAGATTTGCTCATTATCCGGATCCAGCTCAAGCGATTTTTTCAGTTCAGTAATGCCTTCCTCAAATTCCTTCTCCACAATGAGGCTGCGACCCCGCAATAAATGTCCTTTGGGGTCTTGAGGGGAAGAGGTCAAGACAATGTCGGCTTGTTTTTTAGCTTCCTTAGGTTTTTGTGAGAGCAAATAAAATTCACCCAATTTCAATTGAGCATCTTGAATAGTCGGATCAATTTCTACCGCCTTTGAGAGCTCTCCAAAGGCCGCTTGTAAATCAGTAAGTCCCCCGAGCTTCAGATGAATGAGGGCTAATTGGTGATAAGCTTTCGCATCTTTCGGATCCAGCTGAATAATATTTTTAAATTCAATGAGAGCTTCTTGATATTTCTCCTCATTAAAATAGGCCATGCCTCGTTCATAATGTTTGGCCTTTTTTTCTTCTGCGGATAATTGGGTACAATTACCTAGACTCACCAATAAGAATGGTAAGACCAAGCATAAAAACAGACCTGTCCATCGTGTCCGAGGCATACACATACTCCCTTCCCTAAATAAATCGTAATCCATTGGGGATGGATATCAAGAAACCCAACATGTTTTCTTAGGTAATTTTTATATCTTGACAGACTCGTTCTCTTAAGGCCAGAGGCTCCATTGCTCCCCATCATTCTCATCCTTAGAGAGGCAAGTGACTCTGAAAAGAATATCATGAATAAAAAAGTACAAGAAACGAGAGATCAATTGACAGCCCCAAGAAGTCACCGATATAGTCTGGTCACATTTTTCTTGAACAAATTCAAATGTTTTCGTTGTACACCGATACCTAAATTTATCCAAAGGTAGCACCCATGACCCAACAAACAACAGCCTACTCACTTGATCAAATTGGCTACACTCTCGTGAGATTTAATAGTACAGGGATCTTTGAAACCCATAAAGATCATATGGTAGATCCCTATGCCGCAACACGAATGCCAAAGGTCCCTCAGGTGGAAGGCATTCAATATGCTCCACAGATAACCGGCAAACTCCTCCCTGTCTTAGTTGTCCTGCATGATCAATGGGGCTTAACTTCTCCTATTCAAGATTTGGCCAAGGGACTGGCCTGCCATGGCTATATCGTATTGGTTCCCAACCTTTATGGTCGCTTAGGGGGGATGGTCACCGCCAACGCGGAGGTGGCAGAAGCCCTTATGGAACGCCTTAATGAGCAACAGGCCCTTCAGGACATCAGTGCGTGTTTTGAATTTCTCAATTGCAACCTCACGGAAGATACACTTCTGGAACGAACCGTGCGCAATGCCCATGGCGTCATAGGTTTTGGTATGGGCGGGATGTTGGCTATAAAAACAGCCGCGCATCGGCGTCGGCTTCAAGCTGCCGTGGCCATTGGTGGCACCCTACCTTCCGACCCCGAAACGGCAAAAGGACTCTTCTGTCCTTTGATGCTCCAACTAGCGGGGCAAACCCCGCAAGTGTCTCCAGAAGAACTCGAACACTTTTGTCAAACGGCTAAAGAAGCAGGGAAAGTGGTAGATGTACAACACTATTCCAAAGCCTCTCCTGGATTCTGGTATCCCCATTCACCAAATTATCGGGCTTCCGATCAAGAAGAAGCCTTGCAGAAGTCACTGGATTTTATAGGCAACCTGCTCAAAAGATCCTAACCAACGAACCGTGGTTATTTCTCCATACACCAATCTGGATCATTCCCCATAGGCTTCTCGCCCATAAATACCCAATCCGGGAATCATCATGTCGTTCCAAACATCGTGGAAGTGGCTCAAGGTCCTTTCTATTCTCATATCCTTCTTCTATCTTGGGCCTCTTCCAATTGCGGATGCTCACCATAACAGCCTGGATCACCCGTGGAAACTTCTTCAAGAGCATCGTCACAACATCCTTCTCCTTTCCTCTGATCCTGAGGCCTTGAAGTTCAACCAAACCTTTATGCCTCAACAGCGACAGCCGCAGCATTCACATACACGCCGAAAATCATCCAGGGGCAGGCAAACATCGCATCCCATTCCCCAAGAAATGCAAAGAGCCATCACCAGCTTCTGGGCTGCCATGGCAACTATAGTATCTGTCCAGGAATTTCGTGCCGTACCTGAAGCCTCATTTCCCAAGCATCTTTTTACGGAAATCCTCCAATCAGAAGCACAACGCCAATGGCTCTT
>CBDUWS010000101.1:0-6384 GCA_965370985.1 uncultured bacterium | reverse complement strand
ATTTGTCGAAGGGCTTGGAGATTGAATATCAAAATTTCTAGGTATTGCGGGCGAGGCGGTATTTTTTAAGGTTTGAGCCAGGCAGATCTGCAGTTGCGCAATTGATTGCACCGTGAAGGAGTTTGGACCGTTCGCATAGTCCGTGGCCAATTTTCGGCAATGGGCCCCTTCCACAGCTTTCTTGACTTCGAGTAGATTGGCCAAGGCCAATCCCGTGAAGACCATGAAACCCAAGAATGTTCCAAGTAATATCGTTTTCATCCGCATGCTCCGAGTTGTGGGTGAGAGGCTAATAAAGGATCCCCGCAGCAAGATTACGGGGTATTCTGATGGACAAAGGATTTGAAAATCCCCCTAATCCCCTTTTGCAAAGGGAGAGAGCTAAGCGGCAACCCTGTGGGAAGTTACGGGGAATAGCTAGTTTAAATTTTTAGGAATGTGAGGCCACGGCCTCTTTTTTGTGTTCTTCGACGATGCGACTAATCATTTCCTTGGGCACGTCTTCGTAGCCGAAGAATTCCATCCGATAGCTGCCTTTTCCTGCCGTGAGCGATGTAAGTGTCGGTGCATAGGTGAGCATTTCTGCTAAGGGCACATGGACTTTGACAATTTCATTGTGGCCTTTCACATCCATGCCTTGAATACGTCCACGGCGTGAGTTGAGATCTCCGATGACTGCTCCTACTAGATCATCCGGAACCGTCACTTCCACCGCCATGACCGGTTCGAGTAATCCGGCCTGTGCGGATTCCATGGCCTTTTTGAATCCCATGGATGCGGCCACTTTGAAGGCCATTTCCGATGAATCGACCGGATGGTGCGAGCCATCATACACGGTGACTTGAATGTCGACGACTGGAAAGCCGGCAATGATGCCATGCTGCATGGCTTCCACCACGCCTTTTTCGACGGCCGGGATAAAGTTTCGGGGAATAGCGCCTCCCACAATTTTATTGTGAAATTCGAATCCCTGTCCGCGAGGCGATGGCTCAAGTTTCAACCAACAATCTCCAAATTGCCCATGACCCCCGGTTTGTTTTTTATATTTCCCTTGCGCTTGCGCTACCCCATGGATGGTTTCTTTGTACGGGACTTTGGGCATATGTAAATTGACGTCCACTCCATACTTCCGCCGCAATTTTTCTAACGTGGCATCGATGTGAACCTGCCCTACCCCGCTCAGGATCATTTCTTTGGTTTCATCATTCCGCAAAAATTCCAAGGACGGATCTTCTTCCACCAATTTATGCAATCCCAAGCTGACTTTGTCGATTTCATTTTTACTTTTGACTTCCAAAGCATAGGACATGACGGGTTTCATGATTTTGATACCCGGGTAGACAATTGGATGTTTGTCATCACAAATGGTGTCGCCCGTTTGGGTGTCTTTGAGTTTGGCGATGGCCACGATATCTCCCGCGCAGACTTGATCAATTTGTTGATGTTTTTTGCCGATGGAAAAAAATAGGTGTCCCCCTTTTTCTTTGGTCTGCCGGGAGGCATTGAAAAAGGCGGAATCAGCTTGCAGCGTTCCTGACATGATCCGGACATAGGTCAGGCGCCCCATGAATGGATCGATCGTGGTTTTAAACGCCAACCCCGAAAACGGCGCTTGAACATCCGGCTGTTGTTGGCATTCTTCGTGCGTTTGCGGCTGAGTTCCCATCAAGGGGTGAAGATTGGCACGATCTTCCGGCGAGGGAAGAAATCGTACAATGGCTTCCAGCAGGCTCGCCATGCCGACATGGCCGGTTGCCGACCCACAGAGAACCGGCACGATTTTTCGCTCTAACGTTCCCATCGTTAAGCCATCGATCAAATCTTCGTCAGACAACTCACCGTCGGTTAGATATTTTTCGACTAATTGATCATTGGTTTCGGCTACAAGCTCCGTGAGGCGACGACGATGTTCTGTGGAGGAAGCTTCGTGGTCTGCAGGAATGTCGGCTCGCTGTGTCTTTGATGACTCTGTGTTGGAAGTCACAAGTTGGCGAGACAGCAGATCGATAATTCCCATCAATTGTCCATCTTGAGAGGCCGGGATGGTGAGCGGCACGCCCTTGAGTTCTAACGTCTTTTCACATTCCCCCAAGATGGCGTTGAAATCGGTCCCTGCCTTATCCAATTCATTGATATAGAGAAGACATGGCAAATCATTGTCTTGAATATATTCCCACACCCGTTCTATTTCTGATCGAAGCCCGGTCCCGGCACCTATAACCAGGATCACGCCATCTGCAGCTCTCAACGATGATTGGACTTCTACCCCATAGTCCACCATACCTGGCGTATCCAAGACATTGATCCGTATCCCCTGCCATTCAAATTGAAGAAGAGCGGAGCTTAGGGAATGATGCCGATGTACTTCTTCCGGTTCAAAATCGCCAATGGTATTTCCCTGAAGAACACTGCCCATACTGGGGATAATTCCGGTCGTAAAAGCAAGGGCTTCATTGAGGCTGGTTTTTCCGGCTCCAGGATAGGAGGCCAGGACGACATTGCGGATAGTGCGGGGGGTGCCGTTTTTCATACGAACCTCCTCATCATGTTGATTGTGATGTGTGAATTCTAGGTAGCCAATGATGAGGAGTCAATGCAAAAGAGGCCACCCTGTGTCAGGGATCTCTACGCAATAACGCCAGGCCTGTCAGTTGATCGACAGCACATCACTGTTTTTCAATTATTTTGGCAAGAGGTTTAAAGACATTTCGGCAAAAAATTCCCAGTAATTCCAAAGGAATTTCCCTCCTGTTCATAGACATTGGGTAAAAATACAATCTGGCATTCAGGTTGCTTTAGTCCTATGAATTAAGAAGATGAATCAGAAGGCATGTTGAATCAGCAACATGATTCAGGCAACCCCCTCCCTTTGAAACGGCCTTCTTCGATTCATTTTTAAAAAGTTTTCATCCGCCAGGCATAAATTTGTTGGGGTTTCTTTGAGCCCATGAAATCGCTTGGCTTAAAATTTAAGTAAAATTAGCTAGGTGTTATGGAGGATGAATTTATGAACGTGGAATTAATGGATCCTGTGAAATCAATATCCCAACAGTCTGAACGGTACGTTATACGAAAATCACCGTCGTTTTTATGGAATCGAAGCAACACCTCACTTCAGCATTGTTCAATTCCATTGTATTTAAATTGTCTAGGTGGCAACTGGGAAGGTCAAATACAACTCTTACCAACCGGCTCACTCGAGTTGCGGATTCAGGGATTGCCTCCGGTTAAAGCAGGGCAAGAACTCCAGTTTCAGTGTCTTGGTAAACAACAAGCTTCTTTCTATCAACTCACCAATGGGATTATTCAAAAGGTCTATACCCAACCGGGTTCTTCTGTGTGGGAAGGAACAACCCATATCATTATTAAACAGAACAGATCACAAAGAACTGAAAAATTTTCTTTGATTTCCAGGAAGGATTCTTGCCATACGGAACCTGGGACCTTCGTGTTAAGTCAGCTCGTCGCAGGAGAAGCGTTTGAATCATACGAAATGGAATCGCTGGCTACTGGACTTTCTACATCCCAATCCTCTAGCGCCTCGAAAAAAGGAGGCCTTAAAACAGAAGCAAGTCCAGAGAGTGAAAACATACAGAGTACTCGGCTATCTATACCTAATGCTTACGGGCATACGATTAAGGCCTATCATGATTTTCCAATAGAAATCGATCTCTCTACATTGCCAATCGTGGTCATTGCCCCTGGGTATGGGGAAACCAAACGAGATTACTTAACCTTAGCCTATTATTTTGCCAGCAATGGGTTTCACGTCATTCGCTATGACCATACCAATCATGTCGGGGAAAGCGATGGAGACCACTATCATATCTCTCTGACATCCATGAAAGAAGACTTTCAAGCCGTGACTCGGTATGTGGATACGCAATGGCCTACTCAACCAATTGTCGGAGTCGCAGCGAGTTTGGCCTCACGTATTGCGATGAAGGCTGAGGCAGAATCCCCTTCTGTTTCACTGTTGATCTCGCTTATGGGTATTGTGGACGTTCAACAATCTTTGGCTATTGTACACCAGGAAGATTTATTTACTGGCTATCGAGATGGACGCTTTCCCGAATCAGCAAATGTTCTTGGTTTTAACGTAAGCAACGTCTTTTTACAGGATGCATTAGAGAATCGTTTTGCCACTCTAGAAAGTACACTACGTGATGTCGAATCCTTAACCACACCGGTTATACTCGTTTCTGCAGAAAAAGATGCCTGGGTCGATCGTCAAGACATTCAAACGGTTTCTCATACTCTCGGTTCAGGCTTAGTACAATACCACATAGTGTCCGAAGCTTTGCATCGACTCCAAGAAAATCCAAAAGCTGCCAAAACAACTTACCGATACTTGATTCAGCAGTGCCATGCTCAATTGGACATGGCTCTTTTACATAGTGTCATCAAGGACCCCAATCGTCTCATCCTCGGTCGTCAAAAGCGAGAAGAAAAGGCCGGTCAGCAACAACAGTCTGTGACAGAAGTGGGGGTAAAATTCTGGCAAGATTATCTCGGACATTTTCGGTCGATTGCTACATGCCCCGACTATGTCAAATTATTGGATCATGTGTTTCACGCCTTAGGTCCTATTACCTCTGGTCAACAAGTTTTAGATGCCGGGTGTGGAAATGGAAACGCCGGCTTGTTTTTTTTACATGGATTGCAAGCTGCTGGGAATGGATATCAACCTCTGGGAGGGGAACACATCCGGTATGTCGGAGTCGACATCGTTCCTGAAGCTCTGGGAAAGGCCAAAGCTCAAATGATCCATACGTTGAAAGAGATAGAAAATCGCAGGCCCACATTTTTCAAGAATCTCCAGCTGTCTTGGGCTCAAGTCGATTTACAACACACCCTCCCCTTTGCCGACAATCAGTTTGATCGGATTGTGTCAAACTTAGTTCTGGGTTATGTCGACAACCCACAGGTGGCCTTGCAGGAATTGTATCGAGTCCTCGCTCCAGGTGGTCGGATGGTCCTCTCAAATTTAAAACCCAATGGAGACTTTTCCGGCATTTACCAAAATCTCGTTGAGCGTGCTGGACAACTTGAGCAACGAGAAGACGCTCGCCGATTATTAAATAACTATGGAAAGATTCGGCAAGCTGAAAAAGAAGGGCAGTTTCGATTTTTTGACGGGACAGAATGGAATGCTATTCTACATTCTTTAGGATGTCTCTCATCCGGAGTCTATCCGACCTTTGAGAATCAAGCCTATCTCATTGTCTTAGAAAAACCTTATGTGACCACAACCATTTCCCAAGAGGCTGTGCTAAAGGTTCTGCCATCACCAGAATCAGATCATGTACGTTGGCCTGTAGAACAGGCGGCATAATGGTCTCTAGGGTAGCCCCCTTTCCCTACTCCGGGTATACGAACCCTTCTGGTTCTTTACTTCTCGCGTGATTTATTGTCCAATAGATTTTAGTAAAGGAAAAACTACAAGCTTCTATCATCTCCCAATTGTAATACGTGGACTTCTACGCATTCAGTGGTCTTCTGACTGGTCTCGCCGCAACGGTCTCGGGGATTCTTGTTTTCGGCAAAAATCCTTCAAATCTCAAGCATAAAGCCTACGCACTCTATTGTTTAGCAGCTTCCATCTGGGGCTATGGATATTGTGCATGGCACCTTTCTTCATCTCAAGAGGGAGCTCTTTTCTTTGTTCGGCTCTTAATGGTCGGTGCCATATTCCTTCCGGTTACCTACTTGTTTCATGTCCTGACCCTACTCGAACGGGTAGAGGCCCACCAATGGTTATTACGACTTGGGTGGGGGCTAAGCCTTTTCTTTTTCTTTGTCAATTTTACGCCGTACTTTGTTTCAGACGTTCACCCAGCGGGGGGATTCCCGTATTGGCCCCAACCGGGACCATTTTTCCACCTCTATCTTCTAGGGTTCTGCATGTTTGCCATTTATGGAACGTGGTTGCTATTTCAGGGAGCTCGTACAAGGAATGGAACTGAACGATCAAGGTTTTTTCTTCTAACCCTTGGTTCGGGTATTGCCCATGTCGGTGGTTTCACCACTTTTCCGCTTTGGTACGGCATTAATGTTCCCCCAAATGGGGCGATCCTTATTACCGTCTATACGTCTGTGGTGGCTTATACCCTTCTTCGATATAGGTTTTTGGATTTAGGAACGGCTCTCGAACGCGGCATTACCACAAGCCTGTTAATGGCTTTGGTGGCCCTCCCGGCGTATCCCATTCTCTTGCTTGGCCAACAATGGTATTTAGGATCCATCAATGTGGGGTATTCTCTCGTCGAACTTTTCGTTTTACTCCTGCTGATCTTTGGCGCGTCTTCTTTGAAAACTCAGGCAACGACATTTATCACGAAAGCATTATTTAAAGAACGCTATGATCAATATAAGACTGTGTTG
>CBDUWS010000100.1:0-6402 GCA_965370985.1 uncultured bacterium | reverse complement strand
TAATCAGGGCATGCTAAACAAGTACCAGTTGCCTGTGCAGGAAGCTTCTGATTACAATAAATCACAATTTCCTTGATTTTTTAGCATTATTTTCCATCATCGTTACTGGTCATTGATTGTTATCTTTACCGAGGACGTGTCTCATGGCTGAGCGTATTAACAACCAAAACATTATAGACATTGCCCCTCTTCCTGCCCCCAAACACATGCAGGAAATGCTCCCCCTCCAACACAAAACGGGCCAAATGGTACTGCAGGCACGACAAGCCATTCGAGATATTCTTCATGGACAAGATACCCATCGTCTGGTAGTCATTATCGGCCCATGTTCAATTCATGATCCTGAAGCCGCTATTCAATATGCGGAACAGCTCAAACAGGTAGCTGATCGTGTACGTGACCATCTTTTTGTCATAGCACGAACCTATTTTGAAAAGCCCCGCACCACAGTTGGATGGAAAGGTCTCATTAACGATCCCAGGCTGGACGGATCTTGTGATATCGGAGGAGGGTTCGAACTCGCTCGTTCTATCTTACTGAAAATCAATCACCTGGGAATGCCCTGTGCTACTGAATTTCTCGATCCCGTTACACCTCAATATATTTCTGACTTAATTAGCTGGTCCGCTATCGGCGCACGCACCACGGAAAGCCAGACACATCGGGAAATGGCAAGCGGCCTATCCATGCCTGTGGGGTTAAAAAATGGGACAGATGGGGGACTTCAAGTCGCCCTCAACGCCATGGTTGCCGCACGACATCCTCAAAGCTTCATCGGGATAAACGCTGAAGGCCTTACCTCCATTATCAAAACCAATGGAAATTCCGATCGACACCTCGTGCTTCGCGGTGGAGGCGGACGCGTTAATTACAATCCAGAAGACATTTCCGAGGCTGTCCGTTGCCTCGCCAAAGAAGACATTTGCCGTCCTGTCATGGTTGATTGCTCTCATGGTAATTCCGAAAAAGACCACACTCGACAAGTTCCTGTCGCCCGATCAGTGGTAAATCAATTCACCGAAGGACAAACAGCCATTATGGGCCTCTTGATCGAAAGCAATCTCAAGCCGGGCAATCAGAAATGGGAAGCAGGTAAATCCCTTGAATGGGGAGTATCAATTACCGATGCCTGCATTGGGTGGGAAGATACAGAACATCTCCTTGATGAACTTGCGGAGACTTTGGATAAATCCACAACCAAAACTACCGTAGCGGGTTAATCACGCCATCACACTTTTAGAAAAGTGATAGTTCGTGTTTTTTCTGAATTACGGATTGGAAGAAAGATCAGGAATGGGTTCTATCTTAGGAGATGCGGATTCCTGAGCATGTTCATGAGTATGACAGCCCAGTTGATGGCAAAGACGACGATTCCAAAAACCAGCCCAGGCTATTAAAGAAGCTCCAAGGACATCAAGGAAAATTTCCTTTCCACTCCCCGCCTCTACCCAGAGATGGGAAACCGTCAAGACGAAAAGCCCCAGAACCGTCAGAACCGTCGGACGGATATCCCGGTGCCGAGGATACGTGGCTAATAAACCAAAACCCGCCAATAGTGCAATAACGGCTACAAAAACCCATTCGGTCGTTCCAGCCCAAAAAACTCCTAAGACTCTATCCAAGCCATCCCAGGAATGGGCCGCAATGACAGGTAGTGCCAGCAACGCCAACGGCGTAACCGCACAATGCACGGCACAAATGAGAGAGGCAACAGATCCTGCTTTAGAGAGTTTTGGACCAAACGTACTCATTCTCTGACTTTCTTAGATTATTGGCATTGAGGACAGAATCCCGTGAATTCTAAAGTATGATCACCCACTATGAACTGCGTGCGTTCTTCAATCAACTTGGTAAGTTTCTTCAACGGGCACAACAGCAAATCCACAATTTTCCCACAAGTCTGACACCGAATATGATGGTGATGCTTCCGTCCTTCTTTCAACTCATACCGGGATTGGCCTTCTTGAAAAAGATCCAATTGAACCACAAGGCCCAGTTCCTTCAACACATTCACCGTCCGATACACGGTAACTAAATCAATCACCACATGGTCTTCCTGTAATTGTGCGAAAATTTCAGAAGCACTCAGTGGCTGATGAGTGCGTTCTAGGAGGGCCAACACGGCTTTTCGAGTGCGAGTCATCCTCCGCCCCGTAGCCCGCAACCCTTTTCTAATAGTGGGCTCCAACATCAGCTAAAACCTTTAATAGGTAAATCAAAGACCAAGCAACCCCAAAAAACGTTATTGCAAGTCTTTTGCAAATAACATAGCCCGGCGGCATTGTCAATATTCCCGGAATTGCTTTGTACGATTCAATTTCTTGAAACTATTCTCTTGATGTGTATTGAGTCGTCAATACTGAGTAATCGCAATATGAAAGAGGGTAGAAAAAAATAATTATGGCAAATTGCCGACTACTGGAAACATATCATAAAAACGACAAGGGAGTTCATGAGAAAAAGTGAAGAGAATGGCTACTAAGGGCTCGCGATACAATAACTTCCCAGAATTCGGGCCCAGATTTGGGCCAGGTTGTGTCGGTCTGATGGAGCACAACCGCAGGCGTAGCAAGGCCTACGCTGAGGATTGCGCGAGTAAAGATCGGCCCAAGCTGGCCTGAAGGTGGGATGCGAAAATGGGAAGTTATTGTTTCGCGAGCCCTAAGAGCCATAGCAGATAATTTTTTGAGGGGGATTGTCGGAGAAGCCCTATCAGGGGCTTAACTATGACTGGCCAATTTAGTCAGCTCTGAGCAAGAAACAAAGATACGATTGTAATTCTTTAATGGCAGGAAGGAAGATTATTCCAGCAGTAAGTCAGCTCGTCGATTAAACTGATGACAGCGATGTTCATCGTCGATATCACAAAGTACTAAGACGTTCCCATAGGAAACAATATCTAATCGAGTACGTGGGATTCCTAGATTAGCCAGATACTCTTTCACGGCTTTTGCTCGTCTAACCCCCAACACCATATTATAACTTTCACTCCCTCGAATATCCGTATGCCCCTCAATCGTAAGCCCATAGCGTGAAAAATGTGTCATCCATTTTGCGGTTGCATCTAGACGGTCTTTCACCTCAGGTGTAATTTCCCAACTATTAAAAGGAAAATAGATTGTCGGGAATGGCTCGGCCTCTGCTTGTGTTTTTGATGCGAACTCTTCTGTCTCCTCAGGGATTACCATTCGATCTGTTAGGTTGGAGGAATCTAAGGTCGGAGACTTTGAGAGAGAAGTCAAAGTGAGTTTTGGTTGCCCTGATTGGGTAGCATCAGAGCTACGATGATTCATAGATAGGGATTCACAACCCCATGCCGAGAATAGCACCATTATTCCAAGTAATCGCAGAAACATAAGGAAAGTCCCTCCATTTTTACATGTTTGTCGGCTGCGAATGTCCAAGACTTAAGGATTGTTCAAGAAAAAGGTACGGTTTTTAGGCGGGAGGATAACAACTCAAACATTAATAGAAGCCATTTAATTTTCTATATTTTATAAATATCTCCCTGTTTTTAAAGATCATTCTTTGAAATTCTCTTAACGAACCTTAATCTTGTACAACTGTTAATCCTCCACTGACCGAGGAAAATGCATCAACCAAATTGGCACCGAGAACATGAAGAGCGCCTGCCATAACTAGCCCAATTAAACTGATAAACAGTGAATACTCAATTGCGGCTGTCCCTCGTTCATCTTGAAGAAATTGGCACATCTGTGATCGCCTCCTTTATGACTCTCATAACTCACATCCAACGCTTTGCAGTTTTTAAATATGCAAAGGACAAACCACAAGTCCATGCGATCTCTCTTCGCTTTCCTTTATTGCTGTTGCTGGCAATCAAAGAATAGATGTAGTTCTTAGGAGTGATAGGAACGCGAGGCCAAAATCTGAAACCGATAAATAAACCGACAGTTCCCATAGAAATTGGACGCCTCAGTCCAAAATTCAAACAGAACGTTCCTATAGAAAATGGAATCAAAAAAAACCATGGTCACAACAGCGACGAAAACTCCTCCAATACCGCTAAAGGACTATTTGAGATGAACAAATTTTTCGAGCAAATCTTCTGCAAAAAACACTCAAGCGCCATTTTGGAACGAGATCATGCCTTATACCGGTACACTCGTTGATTTCAAATAACTACCGGAAATCTCAAAAGTCTCCTATTGATTAAACCTAAAAGCGGCAGTTGAGCGCGAAAAAGCTGTGCAAGCAATTGATGTGCATAGGGAATGTACAAATGGATCAGTTGCAAATTTGGTGGAGTGGGGGTAAATAGTGAGGGTAAGAAAGGAGGAAGTATGACAGGATGGACACCACCGATGCACGTCAGATGTTGGCCTTCTTTTTACCCGAAGGCACCTTGGAGTATTTCGAGCTGGTTCGAGGCACGAAGACGGCCCACGCGATCCACTTAGTACTGGAAGAGAAGAATCACCCCCCGCTTACGGATAAGCAGCAAGGCAAACGCGTCTGGTCCAAAGGCTTCCAGGACATCACCATCACCGATTTTCCGGCCAGGGGTCGGCCCGTTTCCCTCACATTCCGCCGCCGGCGTTGGCAGGTGGCGGGCGAGCCAGCGCTGCTGAAGCGAGACATTGCTCTCACAGCCCCCGGGACCCAACTGGCGACGGAATTTGCGGCTTTTTTAAAAGCACGAGGCTGACCACAAACCGCTGGCGTTGGCCACGATTGCCGAGGCCCATTGCCTGGATGCCAAGGGGTTTGTGCGGCACTACCGCGAGCATCTCAGCGACTTCCCCACGTGGGCGGCGCGCATGCATGCGGCCGAGTGGCTCGTGTTTCCGGAGAACGTGGGGAGGCATTTGAGCCTTGATGAAGTGGCGATCAGCCAAGGCGAGCTCTACACCGTCCTCACGAACAAAGCACGCCATGGCAAGCACGGCGCCCTGGTCGCCATTGTTAAGGGCACCAAGACCGAGGTTGTGAGCGAGGCCTTGCGCCGGATCCCTGGGGCCATACGAGCGACGGTACAAACCGTCACCCGCGATCTCGACGCGAGTATGGCCCAGATTGCGACCGCCTGCTTCCCGAATGCGCAGCAGATTGAGGACCGCTTTCATGTACAGCAGCTCGTCTCGGAGGCACTGCAGGAAATCCGTGTGGCCTTGCGCAAGGAGGCCATCACGGAAGACAACACCCAGGTCAAAGCGGCTCGGGAACGTGGGAGCCACTACCAGGCGCCCCGCCACGAGAATGGGGATACCAACAAGGCGTTACTGGCAAGAAGTCGCTACCTGCTGTTCAAGGCGAGGAGCACCTGGACCGCTTCACAGCAGGAACGGGGCGCCATTCTCTTCCGTGAGTACCCTATGCTGCAGAAAGCCTACACCCTCTCCATGATGTTCCGGGGCATCTACGAATACTGTGAGACGAAAAGCCATGCTCACGAGAAGTTGCAGGAGTGGTACACCAAACTCGCAACCTCCATTGAGGTCTTGCCGTCCTTCGAAACGCCGATGCAAACGATCAAACTCCATGAGGCCACCATCCTGAACTACTTTGATGGCCGGCGGACCAATGCCGCCGCTGAATCGTTTAATGCGAAGATTAAGAATTTCCGGGCGCTCCAGCGAGGTGTCCGAGAGGTGCCCTTTTTCCTCTACCGCCTTGCGAAGATTTATGGCTAAGAGCATGAAGAATGGTACCCTTGCTCCACCAAAATTGCGATTGATCCGGTTTTTGCTTGTTCCCTAACGCTTCTTGCACCCGGTTGAATAAGTCTTGGGAGATCAATGGGGGGTATTGGCCTTGGTATACCTCCCCATTCCAGCGGAACCAGCCATAATAAAACGGATTTTCCAGGACTCGCTTGATGTGTGATTTGGAGAGCCGGACAGAGGGCGTATACAATTCCAGGCCCTCCTGCATGATTTGCGTTCGAATTTGCGTCAACGACAACCGTCCCTCTGCTGCCAGTTCAAACATCTGACGGACAAACGGGGCTCGTTCAGGATGAATGTCGACCGTTTTGGTGTGGGTGTTATTGATATACCCTAACGGCGCTTTGGCCGGGTATTCCCCCTGGCGGGCTTTCTCCAGATGGCCTTTTTTGACTTCCTCCGACAGGTTGTCGATGTAATTCTTGGCCATCAGCACTTTGATGCCGTGGATGAACTTGACGTGCGACCGCGAATCCTTGCTGAGAATTTCGCCTTCTTTCACCAGATGTATTTCGATATCCAGGTTTTCAAGCGTCACATAGTCTGAAAAATTTCTGTAGAGCCTGTCAGTCTTCTCAACCAGGATGATTCGAATCCGTGGCTGAGCGTGCAGGAGTTTCTCGTGTCTTACTTCAGCGAATCGAGAAAGGCGATCTCATGTGCCAAATCGGTGACGTGTTCGAAGCGGCAGCCCTTGTCGGCATCAAGTTCTTCG
>CBDUWS010000099.1:0-6426 GCA_965370985.1 uncultured bacterium | reverse complement strand
AAGGCTCGCCGGGTCATGAGAGCGTCCATCCAGAGGGCCGGGCGGCAGGCGTCGGCCTTGGGAGAGGGGTAAGATAAAAAAGCGCAGAAGCATCCATTCTGTATGATTCGGAAAAGGCAGGTAGGCCTGCATGTGATCTGCCATGAAAAAAGGGGAGGCTACAGAGAACCTCCCCTCGCACTTCCTCATGAATGCTGTTTTTGGAGCCAAAGAATTAGCGTTTGGAATATTGGAACTTCGCCCGTGCTCCTTTTTGACCATATTTTTTACGTTCTTTCACGCGAGAATCTCGTGTCAGCAAGCCCTGTTTTTTGAGAGGGTCTCGTAAGGACGCATCATGCAAGGATAAGGCTTTGGCAATCGCATGACGAAGGGCGCCGGCTTGCCCTGAGACTCCGCCACCAGAGAGGGTAGCCTTGACATTATATTGGCCCTCGGTTTTGGTCACTTCAAATGGAGTTTGAACTTGGATCTGGTGCGATAATCTTGGAAAGTAATCCTCTAACGTACGAGAATTGATCTGAATGTTCCCGGGGCCAGGTTCAATCCAAGCCCTGGCAATTGCGTATTTTCGTTTACCGGTTGCGTATTGAATGGTGTCAACCATAATGTAGATCTCTCTCCTTCTTCCGCCTCAGAGGTTTAAGGGGGTGGGGTTTTGGGCTTGGTGGCGGTGCTCGTTTCCACTATAAATTCGAAGCTTCCTGGCCATTTGTTTCCCCAACGTGCATTTCGGGAGCATCCCCCGAATAGCTTTGGATAAAATTTCTGTAGGTTTTTTAGCATGGAGATGCTCGGCCGTAATAGCCTTGATTCCACCAGGGTACCCGGTGTGGTGGTAATAGATTTTATCCCGGAATTTATTGCGGGTAAATTGAATTTCGCTCGAATTGATGATGACGACGTGATCTCCTGTATCCACATTTGGTGTAAAAATGGGTTTATGCTTGCCACGGAGAATGGAGGCCACCTGAGTGGCAAGACGGCCAACCGTCTTTCCTTTGGCATCCACAAGAAACCATTTTCGTTCAACCTCTAGGGGTTTTGCTTGAAACGATCGCATGAGAGTTACATTTCCTTTCCGACTATCGGTAAATTCATCGCGGCAACAGGCTAGATTTCAGGCTGTTCTGATCCCTTTTGATCAAGTTTTGAAAGCCAGGTATCGAGGTTTTCTCCCCCTCGTCGTTCGAGCACTTCTGGGGTCACAAAAATAGGGCATTGGTAGCGAACCGCTAGGGCAATGGCATCGCTGGGCCGTGAGTCTACAGATTTCTCCAGGCCATCTTTTTCCAAGAATATGGTTGAAAAATACGTATTGTTTTTCACTTCGGTAATCACGACTTTGGTAACAGAAAACCCGAGGTAAGAGGTAAAGCTACAGATTAGATCGTGGCTCATAGGGCGGGGCGGAACCACATTCTCCAGCGCGAGGCGAATGGATGTGCCTTCAGCGGTTCCCACCCATATGGGTAGGACCTCAGAATTTTGTTCGTCCCGTAAAACGACAATTTGAGTGTCGGTATTGGGGTCAACTAAGACCCCATGAACTTTTAAAGGAATGAGCGTATTAGTTTCGGCCATCACTGGTGAGCTCGTTGGTAAAACATTAGAATAGGCAACGGTGAAAAACCCCTCTATTATTCATCAGACTTTCCAAAATCCTCGGGCTTGAGATTTTCTAGCCATCGTTCCAATTCTTCAGAGTTCTGTTTGTGTAAGACTTCACCAGAGGCAAATATGGGGGCTTCCGCCCGAACCGCCAGGGCAATGGCATCGCTGGGTCGTGAGTCAACGGTGAATTCCGAGTCCCCAAACAGCAAATGAACCTTGGCAAAATATGTATTGTCTTTCAAGTCCGTAATCACTGTACTAATGACCTTCGCGTCCATATTATCCAACATGGTTTTCATTAAGTCGTGAGTCATAGGCCGAGGAGGAGAAATTTTCTCGAGAGCGAAGCTAATGGCACTTGCCTCGGACTTTCCCACCCAAATAGGAAGCATATCTGAATGTTGTTCATCTCGAAGGATGACGATATAGGCATTGTTATAAGGGTCAAAAAGCAGACCCCGCACATTCATTTGATTTAACATGGATAGCTTGTGTTCTAAATGACGAATTTTTCTAGTAAATTCAACCTTGAACGATACCATCGACATCGATGATTAGTCAACAAAAAGCGAGTTTATCGCATCATAAAAGTCTGTATCTTGAGGAAAGAGCGCCTATCCATTGAAATAGTATACACGATAGAGGGATAAATGAGGAGGCAAAATCAGGGAGAGTTTACAGACCGGCG
This sequence comes from uncultured bacterium, assembly GCA_965370985.1. Lineage (GTDB taxonomy): Bacteria > Nitrospirota > Nitrospiria > Nitrospirales > UBA8639 > Nitrospira_E. Next base: position 4,124 of record CBDUWS010000099.1, on the reverse strand, counting down.
CCTTACTGCTACGTAAGAGGCCAGCCTGTCATTGTGATGGACAATCTGAACCTACCCGTGCCTAAGCTTATATACCTAATTTGTGTGTAACGGCCTCTTTGATCCAGGCTGTGACCTGACTCGGCGAAAGGTGGACTTTTTCTCCAGTGTTACGATCTTTAATTTCAATGGTGTTCTTGGCCAACCCTTTATCTCCAATAATAATGTGATAGGGCGTTCCAATCATATCAGCATCGTTGAATTTGACGCCGCCTCGTTCGTTCCGGTCATCCAGTAAGACTTCTACATTCTCTTGTCCTAACTCGTGATAGAGTTTTTCAGATGCCTGGCGAACAGTTTCAGAACTGGTCACTGGCAGGATTTGAGCCTGAAAGGGGGCAATAGGCATGGGCCAGCATATTCCCTTTTCATCATGATTTTGCTCAATGGCAGCGGCAGCGGTTCGGCCAATGCCGATACCGTAACAGCCCATGATGGCTGGATGACTGAGGCCTTCCGCATCAAGGAAGGTTGCGCCCATTTTTTCACTATATTTTGTCCCCAACATAAAGACATGGCCAACTTCAATGCCCCGTGCGGTCTGAAGAGGGCTGCCACTTTGAGGTGAAGGGTCTCCGGCCTGGGCCTGTCGAAAATCTCCCTTATCATGAATAGCAAAATCTCTGGGAGAGTTCACGTTAGTGAAATGGAAGTCTTGTTCATTCGCGCCCACGATAAAATTAGTGAGAACACCCACAGCATGGTCCGCTAATATGCGAACGCCGGGAAGCCCAACAGGTCCTACAAAACCAACTGGAACTGTGGTCACTTTTGCTACAAGCTCTGGAGAAGCCAAGGTGAGTTCATGAAGACCTAAGTGCCGTTGAATTTTAATTTCGTTTGCCTGATGATCGCCTCGGATCAAGACGGCTGTGACCTCATTGCTGCCAGTTTGATACAACAGGGTTTTGACTACGCGACATGAAGGAATTTTCAGTAACGCACTGACTTCTTCTACCGATTTAGCCTGAGGGGTAGAAACTTTCTCTAAGGGTTTCTGAGCCTCTGAACTTTCGAGTGGGGGAGGGACGACCTCTGCACGTTCGACATTTGCCGCATAGGGGCTATCCGGGTCAAAGACAATCAACTCCTCTCCGGTATTGGCCAATACCATGAACTCATGTGAGGAAATACCTCCAATGAGTCCAGTGTCCGCTTCAACGGGACGAAATTTCAAGCCGGTTCGTGAAAAAATGCGGCAGTAGGCATCGTACATCCGTTGATAATTGTGTTGTGCGCTGGCTTCATCCTGGTCGAAACTATACGCATCTTTCATGATGAATTCTCTACCCCGCATGAGTCCAAACCGTGGGCGAATTTCATCACGAAATTTTGTTTGGATTTGATAGAGGGTCAGAGGTAACTGGCGATACGATCGGACTTCTCGGCGGAACAAGTCGGTGACCACTTCTTCGTGCGTGGGGCCCAAGCAAAAGTCCCGCTCATGGCGATCTTGTAATCGAACCAGTTCCTTTCCATAGAAGTCCCAGCGGCCGGTTTCTTCCCACAGTTCGGCGGGTGAAAGGATTGGCAACAACAGCTCTTGGGCTCCAGCCCGATTCATTTCTTCACGAACAATCGTTTCAATTTTTCGAATGACGCGCAGGCCTAGTGGAAGATAGGAATAGATGCCCGCGGCCACCTTTCGGATCATTCCCGCCCGTAGCATTAAGCGATGGCTGGTGACTTCAGCTTCGCCAGGATCCTGTCGCATTGTGGGGATGAAGGATTGTGAAAGTCTCATAGCTATTCCTATTTACCAGAGAGAAATAAAGCCGATTGTAGGAATCATGAACAGTAATATCAGGAGCAAATAACGATAATGAGGGAAGATTTATTGAAGCAGGCGATTGATGTCGTTCCAGAAGGCAAAACCCATCAGACAGAACAACACGACGATCCCAGCTTGTTGGGCGATTTCCCTTGATCGTTCTCCTAACGGGCGGCCTAAAATGGCTTCGCAGGCGAAAAAGAAGAGATGGCCACCATCCAGAACAGGAATGGGCAATAAATTTAGGATCCCGAGGTTAATGCTGAGGATGGCAATAAGCCACATGATAGCACCTAGGCCTTGTTCGGCATGATCTCCAGAAACACTGGCGATCATTAACGGCCCGCCAATATTCTTCGAAGAAATTTCTCCAGTGATAAGCTTTGCAATTCCTTTGACCGTGAGTTCGCACCAATCCCAGGTCGCCTTTAAGCCGTCCCATGGGGCGAGATACCATGAAGCACTTCTTAGCACCGTTCCTCGACCTGAGATTTGAATGCCAATTCGGCCAATAGACAGGGTTTCCCCATCAGGGCTAGTAGCTGTGTGCGCTTCCGGGGTAATCGAAACGGTTAGAGATTGCCCTTTCCTCTCGACTTGCATCTCGAGTGGAATCCCCGCACTTTTACGAACAATTTCCGTCATTTGAGACCACGTGACAATGGGCGTCTCATTAATGCGAACAATCCGGTCATCGGGTTGGAGCCCTGAGGCCATCGCAGGGGTATCGGGCATGATCTTTCCGACAACAGGTGCATGGTCTTCAATGCCGAGTAGATAAATGGGAGTATCGTCTGGGTTATCCTCATTGACCTGAGTGGTCGGTGTGACAATGAACGTTTTAGAACTATTATCCCGAAGGACATCCAGTGTGACGGGGCGGCCATGGGTTTTATCGAGAATGTGATACAGTTCGCCCAACGTTGAAATCTCTTCTTCATTAACCCGGGTAATACGATCGCCCAGTTCCAAGCCGGAGAGTGCTGCAGGGGATTCAGGCGTAATGGCTTCGATAACCGGGAGCATATTGTCAATGTTGGGGACAAAGAGGGGCGACCCCATGGCCAACATACCTGTAAAAATCAAGTAGCTAAGAATGAAGTTGAATCCGGGACCTGCTGCCACAATGAGCATTTTGTGAGGAAGGGATTGGTGAATGAAGGATTCCTTTTGATCATCCGCAGAAATCGTTTCCGATCCTTCTTCACCAAATAATTTGACGTACCCTCCGAGAGGAATTGCCGACACGACATATTCCGTGTCGCCGACTTGGCGTCCTATTAATCGCGGGCCAAACCCAATGGAAAACTTCAGAACTTTGACGCCAACCCACCGAGCGGCGAGATAATGCCCGTATTCATGAAACGTGACCAGCACGCCAAGCACGATCAAAAACCACCATAGTTTTTGTCCAAAGATAAATATGGCGTCTGGGGAGAAAAGGGAAAAGCTACTCATAAATGTTCAGAGGGAATGTCGTTGCGAATTATACCGGTGTCATACAGGTTTTCATGATTTCTTCGGCCGTTCGGCGAGCCCATTGGTCGACGTTTAAGACGTCTTCAATCGTTGATAACGGAGTTGGACAATAGGCCGTCATGGTTTTTTGAATAATTTTTGAAATATCTAAAAAGGCGATCTGGTTATTCAGGAATGCGTGGACCGCCACTTCATTGGCCGCATTGAGAGTTGCCGGGAGTCCTGCTCCTCCGGCCAAGGCGTCATAGGCCAATTGCAGACAAGGAAACTTTTCGGTATCTGGAGGGAAAAACGTAAGTTTCCCTATCTTCCCTAAATCCAACAATGGTGGAAGGAGCGGGACGCGCTCAGGGTAGTTCATCGCGTATGAAATGGGTGTGCGCATATCCGGATGCCCCAATTGCGAGATCACAGATCCATCACAATATTCTACCAAAGAATGAATAATGCTTTCTCGATGAATCACGACATCGATCTGCGACGCGGGGAGATCAAAGAGCCATCGGGCTTCTATGACTTCAAGCCCTTTATTCATCAGGGTCGCAGAATCGGTCGTAATTTTTGCCCCCATTTTCCAATTAGGATGTTTGAGTGCTTGCGCGGGAGTGACATGCTCAAGATCGGTTGCAGGCCAGTCCCAAAATGGCCCACCTGAAGCGGTAAGGACCACGCGCCGAATATCCACTTTGCGATGGCCTTCCATGGATTGAAAGATCGCGCTATGTTCGCTATCGATGGGGAAGATGGTGACGCCATATTTATGAGCTTCCTGTTGCATAAGTTGCCCGGCCATCACCATCGGTTCTTTATTGGCTAACGCCACTTGCCTGCCGGC
>CBDUWS010000098.1:0-6512 GCA_965370985.1 uncultured bacterium | reverse complement strand
GCTTGCACAGCTTTTTCGCGCTCAACTGCCGCTTTTAGGATTATAGGGCAATCTCCTCCGAAGTAGCTTTTAAAGAGAAATTCATGGTAAAAATACGTGTGAATTCAGTATGTTTCCAAGATTGTTCGTCCTGCACCCCATTGTGGTTCCTGCACTCCTCTCAGGGATAGTCATGGCAAGTATTTCTCACACAGAAGTAGAGCATGTGGCACAATTAGCCAGACTGGATTTGACTGAACCCGAAAAAACTCTCTTTGGGGAACAATTAAGTCAGATTTTGACGTTTGTGGGGCAATTACATGAGGTGTCTACGGAAGGAATCCCACCCACGGCTTCTGTGGCGGATCAAGAGTCTGTCCTTCGGGAAGATCTTCCCCGAGAAGGGTTATCTCAAGAACAAGCCTTGAGCAATGCTCCTGAAGCGCATCATGGATTTTTTGTCGTCCCAAAAATTTTGGGAAAGAAATAGGCGCAGCTCATTTATATACACTTTTTCTTGATCTATTAATAAGGTTGATCGCTATGTATAGACAATTATTACGTTGCAAAATTCATCGGGCGACCGTGACGGAATCCAATCTGGAGTATGAAGGCAGTATAACCATTGATGAGGAATTAATGGACCGCGCTGGCATTTTACCTTATGAACTCGTGATGGTTTCGAATTTGAATAACGGGGAGCGCTTTTCGACGTATGCCCTTCCCGGTACACGAGGCAAGGGGGAGGTCATCCTCAACGGCCCCACAGCCCGGAAGGGCGTGACCGGCGATTTGGTGATTATTTTTTGTTATGAATTTTTTAATGAGGATGAGGCCAAACGGCATGTTCCCAAAATTATCCAAGTCGATGAACGAAATGCCATTCGTGTATCTGATCCCGTTTGAATTTTCTGTTTGACTCCCTAATCTCTTTCTACCCTGAGGGGATTCATTGTTCATGGCCTTGTTTAAGCTCACTTTAAAAGAGTTGCAGGAAAAGTTTACCAGTGGTGAAATTTCCGCAGGGGAAATTGTGCGAGCCTACCTGCTTCGAGTCAATCAGGTTGAACCGAAAATTAAAGCCTATATTAGTGTGAATCCGAAGGAAGCCCTTCTTGAGAAAGCTCAAGCTATTGATGATGGGTTGAAGGCTTGGCGGAAGACGGAGCCATTAATGGCCATGCCATTGGGCATTAAAGATAATATTTGCACGGAAGGGATGCGAACGACTTGTGGATCCCGGATGCTTGAGAACTTTGTCCCTCCCTATGATGCCACTGTGATGAAGAGGCTGAATTCCCAGAAACCTTTGATTCTCGGAAAAACTAATTTAGATGAATTTGCGATGGGTTCCTCAACCGAACATTCGGCGTTTGGGCCTTCGAGAAATCCGTGGAATCAAAAACATATTCCTGGGGGATCCAGTGGTGGGTCAGCGGCTGCCGTTGCCGCAGAAGAATGTGTTGCAGCTATAGGATCGGATACCGGTGGATCTATTCGCCAGCCTGCAGCATGCTGTGGAGTGGTGGGATTGAAGCCGACGTATGGGCGAGTCTCCCGGTATGGATTGGTGGCGTTTGCGTCGTCGTTAGATCAAATTGGACCTATTACTAAAACGGTGACCGATGCAGCAATTATGTTGAATGCGCTTGCTGGTCATGACCCTTTGGATTCGACCTCAGCGGATCGTGAGGTACCAGATTTTACGAAATCTGCGAAAAAGAAAGATATCAAAAAGCTGATCGTGGGTGTTCCAGAAGAATATTTTGCGGAAGGACTGGATCCTGAAGTGGCAGAGAAAGTTCAAGATGCTATTCAAGTGTTAGAAAAGATTGGGGGGAAGATTCAAGCTGTGACCTTGCCGTCTACGGAACGTGCGATTGCGACGTATTATCTCATTGCCACTGCCGAGGCCAGCTCCAACTTAGCGCGGTATGACGGGGTGAAATATGGGTTTCGTGCCAAAGAATCGAGAGAATTGGCTGAGATGTATCACAGCACACGCTCGCATGGGTTTGGCCCTGAAGTGAAACGCCGCATTATGCTGGGGACCTATGCCCTGAGTGCCGGCTATTACGATGCCTACTATGCCAAAGCCCAAGCGGTGCGCACGATGATTCAGCGCGATTTTGACGCTGTCTTTAAAGAAGTTGATCTCTTAGTCAGTCCGGTTATGCCCACTCCGGCGTTTCAACTTGGAGAACGGTTAGAGGATCCCCTGCAAATGTATTTGTCCGATATCTATACCATTCCTGCGAATTTGGCAGGGTTGCCAGCTATTTCTATACCTTGTGGGCTGAGTTCCAAGGGCTTGCCCATAGGATTACAACTCATGGGGCGTCCGTTTGAAGAAACCATTATCCTTCGGGCTGCCTATGCCTATGAACAAGCTACGAACTGGCGAAGTAAACGACCAGTGATTCGATCATGAAAGGATAACGAAGTATGGTGGATTTGGCCGTAATGATCATTGCTGTAGCCGTGGTCGTATTAGTGGGCTATCTGGTTCCGACCATCCTTCAAGTGAAGAAAACGGTTGGGCAGTCAGAGCGCCTTCTCATTCGATTGAACCATGAGTTGCCGGGAATGTTAAAAGAGGTGAAAGGGACGAATGAAAATATTCGTGCCTTAACCGATCAAGCTCGAGTGGGTGTTGATCGCGCGACCGTGTTTCTGAATGCCGTGGGCGATGTGGGACAAACGGTGAATCAGGTTCATCAAACGGTACGTGGGAAAGGGGGGACAGTCATGATTGGTTTGACCAGCCTGCTCGCAGGGATCAAGGCTGTCACCTCGACTGTGAAACATCGAGTTCATAAAGAATCAAAAGACAAAGAAGGAGGATCTCACTATGGCGACTAACTCAGGTGCTTCAGCAGGTTCAGTAGCATTAGCATTTTTAAGTGGAGCGTTGTTGGGAGCCGTGACCGCCGTGATTTTGGCACCCCAAACTGGGCGAGAATCCCGTGAGCGTGTCACAGGCTATGCTCGGCGAACGGGTGCCGACTTACGAGATTTAAAAGATCGCGCCACGGATTCCGTCGAAGAAGTCGTGGGTCGTGGTCGAGAATTGGTCGATGAAGTCTCTTGTGCCGTCCGGGAAGCCTTAGAAGCTGGGCGAGATGCTATGCGTCGTGAACGGGAGATGAATTCGCTGGATTAAGCGTTTTTGGCAGAGTTAGTTAAACGAAAATTTTGGCAATCCGATGACCTATGAACCCGTTATTGGAGTTGAAGTGCATGCACAACTCCGAACGCAGACCAAGCTTTTTTGCGGCTGTCCGACCTCGTTTGGGCTTCCTCCCAATACGCAAGTCTGCCCCGTCTGCTTAGGACTGCCGGGCAGTTTGCCTGTGCTGAATCAGCGGGCGGTAGAAATGGCCGTTCGTACGGGGCTGGCTCTCAATTGTGACATGACCCTCGCCAATCAATTTTCCCGAAAAAATTATTTTTATCCAGATCTGCCTAAAGGGTATCAAATTTCCCAGTACGATTTGCCCATTTGCGGTCCGGGGTGGTTAGAAATCTCGGTGAAAGGAAAGAGTAAACGTGTTCGTATCATGCGAGCGCATTTAGAAGAAGATGCCGGGAAAAATGTTCATGATGAAGGTGCCGAAGGCAGTCATGTGGATTTGAATCGTGCCGGAACCCCACTTCTAGAAATCGTGACCGAACCCGACCTCCATTCCTCAGACGAAGTCGATGCCTATTTAAAGACGTTGCGGGATTTATTGGTCTATTTGGACGTCTGCGATGGGAATATGGAGCAGGGTAGTTTCCGGTGTGAGCCGAATGTCTCACTGCGGCCTCAAGGGCAAGATACGCTGGGCACAAAGGTGGAATTAAAAAATATTAATTCGTTTCGCTTTGCCAAAGACGCGTTAGAATATGAAATGAGTCGTCAAGCAGAACTTTTGAGGGAGGGCGGTGTGGTTGTGCAGGAGACACGCCAATGGGATGTCCATACCGGCCAGACTGCCGTGATGCGAAGCAAAGAGGCCGCGCATGATTATCGCTATTTCCCCGATCCCGATCTGTTGCCCGTAACAATCGATCCCGAGTGGATAGAAGAACTCCGTCACACAATTCCTGAATTACCTTCCTCACGTTTGCAACGATTTGCGCAGGACTATCAATTGTCTGAATATGATGCCGCTATTCTGACGGATTCCAAGGGATTAGCTGACTACTTCGAAGCCTGTGTGAAATTCTTTCCTCATCCAAAAACAGTGAGCAATTGGGTGACGGGAGAACTTCTTCGCGAACTCAATACATCTGGCATTTCAGCTGAAGACTCTCCTTTGGGTCCAGAACGGTTAGCCGAGCTCTTGCAATTGGTCGATTCGGGAACAGTGAGCTTGAAAGCCGCCCGGGAATTATTCCACGAATTTTATTCAACGGGAACGCCACCCGAACAATTAGTAAAAGAAAAAGGCTTAGTTCAAGTATCCGATGAGGGACAGTTAACCGTCATCATTAAGGATGTCTTGGCTCAACATCCAGCTCAAGTGGAGCAATATCGCGGAGGCAAAGAGGCGGTGTTAGGTTTTTTAGTCGGCCAAGTGATGAAGGCTTCAAAAGGAAAAGCCAATCCTGGAAAAGTGAATGAGTTGTTGAAACATGTACTCACATCTTGATCTAAGGCCTTTTTCGGAGTACACATAAGTTAGGGTCCGTCACGAAATATCCGATGCAATTGTATCGGTTATTTTGTGACGGACCCTTATAGACGTAGAAATCAGAAGGAGCAGCGATAAAGCATGAGTGCCATACAAGATATGACGGCCCGCATGATTCTCGATTCTCGTGGGAATCCCACGGTGGAAGTTGATGTCCGATTAACGAGTGGAATGCTCGGGCGAGCGGCTGTTCCATCTGGGGCTTCAACGGGAACGCGTGAAGCGTTAGAGCTTCGTGATGGTGATAAAAAGCGATGGATGGGGAAAGGTGTGACGAAAGCCATCACGGGGATTCATAAACATATGGTCCCGGCCCTGCGTGGGATGGACGCACAGGATCAAGCTGGTGTGGATGCGCGGCTCATTCAATTAGATGGAACCAAGGGGAAAGCCCGGCTTGGAGCTAACGCCACGCTGGGTGTCTCTCTGGCTGTAGCACGCGCTGCAGCACAAGAACTGGGGTTGCCCCTCTTCCGGTATCTCGGTGGTGTATCTGCCAGAGAATTGCCGGTTCCCATGATGAATATTATTAATGGTGGGGCACATGCGGATAATGGTTTGGATATTCAAGAATTTATGATCATGCCGGTAGGGGCGAAGAGTTTTCATGAAGCCCTGCGAATGGGTACGGAAATCTTCCACCATTTAAAAGCTCTCTTGAAGTCAAAAGGTTTGAGCACGGCGGTGGGAGACGAAGGTGGTTTTGCACCGGCCGTACGGTCGAATGAAGAAGCTTTGGACAGTATTTTACAGGCTATTGATCGATCCGGGTATCGACCTGGACGTGACGTGGCTTTGGCCTTAGATGCTGCCGCCAGTGAATTCTTTGATAAAAAGGCGTATCATCTGAAAGGTGGATCTTCTTCGAAGAAATCTTCCTCGGATATGGTGGAGTATTATGCGCATCTGGTGAAAAATTATCCGATTGTTTCGATTGAAGATGGATTGGATGAAAGCGATTGGAAAGGCTGGCGTCTGTTAACAGAGCAATTGGGCGATCGCCTTCAGCTGGTTGGGGATGATTTGTTTGTAACAAATGTGGAATTTTTAGGACGTGGTATTCGCCAAGGAATTGGAAATGCCATCTTGATTAAAGTCAATCAAATTGGAACCTTGACGGAAACCATTGAAGCCATGCGGATGGCTCAGCAGGCAGGCTATGGGGTGATTGTCTCGCATCGATCGGGGGAGACCGAAGACACAACAATCGCAGATTTGGCAGTGGGCTTGAACGCCGGACAGATCAAAACCGGCTCGTTGTCGCGGACCGATCGGTTAGCCAAATATAATCAACTGCTTCGAATTGAAGAAATGCTCGGCACGACAGCTGTTTTTCGTGGCCAAAATGTCCTACCCGTACAATCGAAATCCTAACTGATGCGGCCTAATAATAAAAAACATGTATCGCGAGGGTTTTGGGGGGATCTGTTTGAGCGGCTACCGATTGTCGGGGCTTTTTTGATTATGAGCATGCTGGCCGGGACGATGTTTTTTAATGCTGATGGGCTGCCTTTGTACTTTCAGGTACGAGAGAACCGTCAAAATTTGATTGAACAGATTCAACAATTGGAGTACGTCAATATCTCGATGCAAAAGGATATTACTCGTATCCAACAAGATCCTCATCGCTTAGAAGAGTTAGCCAGAAATAGATTGGGCATGGTTCGTCAAGGCGAAACGGTGTATCAGTTTGTGGAGCCTGTTCCCTCCTCTCTTACAGCCAGGCCCTAGGAGCCTGTCGGGCTTAGGGAATCGAGAGCGAAAAAGCGGCTGAGCGAGGTCAGATTTTGACGATTTCGCTGGCCCATAGTGGGACTATAGTCCAAGAAATCGGCAAAATGTGGACCGCTTAGA
>CBDUWS010000097.1:0-6569 GCA_965370985.1 uncultured bacterium | reverse complement strand
AGAATGGGATGATCGAAAAATGGATTGTCAGGCATGTTCACTTTTTTTGGCGTATGTGTTCTTCTGGTGTTGGCATGAATCTACTTGGAGGCTGATTGAGCAATGTCAGAATTGGGGCCTCTCAGTCTTTCGCTATGCTACCCAACCTCTCGAAAAAAGTACAGTTGATTTCTTTAAGAATTATTGTTGAAGACCTTGTTTGGCCTCTGGATATTTTATTGGGGAAGCTTTGGGGGCGGATGAATGAGTTCAGGAGGAAGGATTTCTGTGAGAGCCTCTGGTAGTGCGAGATTATGTCAATGATGGATTCCCGCCAAATGCCTGCGGGAATGACTGCGTTTGGAAAAGATGGGCTTCTGCTAATTGTTAGTAGGCTCGCTATGTTGGGAATGGCAACGGTTTGGAGTTGGTTGCGTTTGAGCCGAACGTCGCTTTATTCGGCTATGGCATGAACCGAAGCGGGGAGTTTGTTTAATGTCAATTCCTGGAGATGGACCTTGCGGCTGGCATTGTCGATATCAATGCCTACCAGGTTACCTTCGGAGTCATAATCCAGGACGATTCCCTCAGACACCTCTCGACTTTCCACGCTTGGTTTTTCGGTAAGATCGATGTATAGCGAGTCAGTGTCTGAATAGTAATTGAGTTTCATGGTTTGAATCCTCGATCGGGAAAGGCATTGTGAATAGTGACTTTATCGGCAAGGGTGACCACACGCAACATGCGACCATCGAGTTCTTGTAGTGGTCCCCAAAAACGAAAACGATTGTTGGGAGCCGCCTGTTAACGATTCAACAGTGGGAATGTTGAAAGAATCCACCAGCGATTTATTTGCATCTATTTACCACCCTCACTAAAGCGATATAATCCCTTCCGAAAGAAAGGCGTGTGAGAAGACGGCACCATCATTTACCATCATAGATCTCTTGTCTAATTAATTGAGGAGGGTCAATGGCAAATTCTGCGATGCCTTTAAACACATACTTCGAGGTGTTGGGGGTAAAGTCGGTGATTAATTTGTTGTAGATGGTGAGATTCGTGGCAAAGACAAGGAAATTGTTGATCCCGTGCGCAATATGGAGGTAACTGATGAAGGCCCCCATCAGTCGAGTTTTTCCCACGCCGGTTGCTAGCGCAAAGCAGAGCGACGGAAACTCACGCTCGAGATCCGTCACCTGCGGAAACTCGGATTGAATGGCTGCCAACGCGGCACCCCCGTCTGTCCCCTTTTTTGGCGGTACGATTTCAGTGATACGGTCGAGAATTTCCAGCGAGTGCCGTTGTGGGGGACGCAGACTTAAACGGCCACTAATCGCGTTGACGTGACGGTTCATCGTGTGACAGCCGGACTAGGAGTCTGTCTGAGATTCGTGATCGCCACGAGGTTGTGCTGGTTTGAGCCAAATAGTGGTGCCTATTAAACGAAAAGGATCGAAGAATCTGGCCAAATCCAGCGAAATCGCAGTAGAGCAGCCTAATCCCGGACAGGCTCCTAAGCCACGGCATATTCCAATGTCCGGGGATTTTCCATGCGTTTCGAGGCATTCAGGATTTCGAGGCCGACGATATTGCCGTCCTTGTCGTAATCGAGAATGATGCCGGGCTTCTCCTCGTCGCTTTCTTCCACGGGAACAGAACTGAACTCAATGGTCAGCACATCTACTTCCTGGTCATATTTCACTTTCATGATGCCCTCCAATATTTGGTGATCTTGTTAGTGCGGTAGACCGTCACCACGACAGGTGGATTCACCGTATCGTTGACCATCACCCGCAAGAGATACTTCTTCCCTCCGATCTCCACCCGTGACTGGTAGCACGTGATATTGTCCAACACGGAGACTTTCTGCTCCGGTGCATGCAACACTTCTTCCAAAAGAGATCGCGAAAGTCTACGCTTTTCCAGTTCCTCCAGCACATGCTTCGAGTAGTGAAAGCTCATCCTGGTGAGCTCCTCTCGGCGAAGGTCGGCATTCCAGCGAAAGCGGGAATCCAGGCATTCCCTTCTCTCAAAGCATCTCTTCCCACCAATCCATCCAATCCGGATTGTGTTTCTCGATCAGTTCCAGCTTCCAGTTCCGGTTCCATTTTTTCATTGGCCTCTCAGATCTGATGACCGAGACATGTCCTTATGCAATTCGTCATACACAAGGCTGTGAACACCGCATTTCCTCGTCAACCCTTCGACCACATCATTTGTGTGTTCCCAAACACGCTTGCAAAAATCGCTCGTCACCCCGATGTAAATCGTACCATTTCGCTTGCCGGCAAGAACATAGATCTTTCGCTTTCGAGGCTTAGGAATGGGGGTGATGAATTCTGCGGGTCGGCGGTTTTCGATTGTCCGTTGCGTAGGTTGCCCTTGGTCATCCAACTCCCAATGGCGGGTTGGGCATTCATAGGGCGAATTGAGAATTGGATGATCGAAAAATGGATTACTCATGTGAACTTTTTCTCATAACTACTATTGGGGATGGGCGGCATACTGCCCCCGAGCCAATATCTTGCTCTTGTCATAAAATGATGTTGTCTAAGGCTTTAATTTTCAAGCCAATAATAGCCGACCCCTAAAGGAATGTATAGAAAATTGACTATTCCTGATTTTTTGAAATATTGGGAAGATGGAGGGGGAGGAAAAATCTAGTTTTGATTGAGTGAGGCTGGTATAAATGCCGTCTTTTCAAATTTCGAACAGTTTGTTATCCATCGAAGTTCTTCTTCCGAATGATCTGGATCGGGACTTGTGATTGATAAGGGGAATGTTAAAAAAAGCCGCCACCGATTTCCTCGCATCTATTTATCAACCTCACAAAAGCGATATACTGCCTTCCGAAAAAAATGCGACACCATCATTCACCATAATAGATCTCTTGTCTAATTAATTAAGGAGGCACTAATGGCTAAGCAACTTATCGCGGTCATGGGGGCAACGGGGACACAAGGCGGTGGCGTCGTGAGTGAACTGTTAGACCGACAACGGTTTGCGGTGCGGGTTGTCACGCGTAATCCCGATAGCGACAAAGCCAAGGCCCTGCAATCCAGGGGATGCGAGGTGGTGCAGGGCGACCTCACTAAGCCAGAAACCCTCGAACCTGCCTTCAAAAATGCGTATGGGGCCTTTGTGGTCACCAATTTTTGGGATCCTGGCACCACGGCAAGCGAAACGGCACAAGGAATACTTGCGGTGAAAGCTGCCAAAGCCGCGGGGGTGCAACATCTTGTGTGGTCAACACTCCCCAATTGCAAAGAAATTTCTGGAGGCAAATATGACGTGATTCACTTTACAGGGAAAGCCCTGGTCGATGCGGAGGTGAAGGCGGCCTCCTTTCCGTATTTCACCTTTGTGGAAGCGCCGATGTACTTTCAAAACTTTCTGGGGATGATGGCTCCACAACCCTTAGCGGATGGCGGAAAGGGCTGGACGATGCCCATGAGCCCCTTGGCTAAAGTCATACATGTTGGCGATCCCGTCGAAATGGGGAAGCTGGCAGCTCGAGTGTTTGAACATCCAGACACCGTCGGCGCCGGTCAGTACCTCGCCCAAGCGTCGGAACTCACCAGTTGGCAGGAGATGATTGATACACTGAACACACAGGGCCACAATTTTCGATTCAAGCAAGTTCCGAATGAAGTATTCGATGCCTTCCCCTTCCCGGGCGCCGCCGAACTTCGAGAAATGATGAACTACTTCGAAGAATACACGTACTTCGGTCCGGATGCCGACAGCAAATTGGCCATGGCCCGAGAATTGTACCCCGAGGGATTCACGTCTTTTGCGGAGTGGGCATCACGAAACATGACTCCCTAACTATGGACACTTCCAGGCTAGTAGTGGGCGAAAGAGGACATACAATGAAAGACCGGTAAAATTCTGGCCCTCACCCTGAAATTTAGGGTAACCCACTGAAACACAAAAGAACTCTGATATATTTTTTATCGGTTAAGAACACTTCTTATAGAATCAGTTATTCATAGCTAAAGACTATAAAAATATGGTAGCTGATTAGAATAACTAACAATACAGACAAAGAGACGTGTCCAACTAGCCAGCAGTTGTAAAACCACTTTTTTCTGATCCGCACCACTTCCGGATTGAATAAGCCCAACACCACATTGGCAAAATACACCATACTCAAGAGAAAAAGATACGCATAACCAAATTGGATCGAGTGGAAGTAAAACAACAGTGTTGCCCATACACCCACTTGTTTGTGTCTATGGGAATGAGTCCTTGAGGCTTGCATTTGACCTTGCGTTCTTAGCAGGGAAAGGTACCATTGGTGCACGATATACATCACTAATACCAGGCCGGTGTATTGTTTAAAGGTTTCGTTGTTTTGCATTTCCATTAACCAGTTCCATCTAAGCTCGAAGGCGTCTTGGGCCCAAAACGCCAACAACAATAGAACCCCGAGGTAGAAGCAGCCTTCTCTCTTTTGCATCCATAAACACAGATCACTCACCGCCGACTGGGTGTCGGTAAAACGGTGGCGAGCTTGTTCAATAGCCACGATCACATGGGATGAAGTAGACATTTCTGGTTTACCCTTTCTGGTCAGGCAGTGGCGTCTGACCTTGTCTGGGCATGGGTTTTTCTAATTGCTGTTTAGAAAAAGACACTATCTGAGTTTGCGGTAATGGCTCGGCCGCTGAAATGATTGCATCTAAAGTATGAGCTGAAGCAAGCTCGACAACCTTTTCCATAAAAACTTCTGCCGAAGGCAAATAATGACCTTTGCGGGGCCACCTCTCCCCAATTTCTGGTCTTTTAGCAAATGAGGCCGTTTTTGTGAGATACGCTGAGTAAGCGTCATTGAAACCCTTTCTTAGGGCAGTTAATATCTCGATCGCTTCATCCAGGGTCACGGAGGCAGAGGGATACGACCATGTTGTTGCCCCCATGACATCGTTGAGTTTCCAGTCATGTTTCGAACTTTGCTCATGCTCGTTGTGGCATTGCACGCAAGGGTGGGCAACTGCAATGTCAGCGAAACTAGCGGTGTACAATCCGGTATCCTCGACGTAAAAGAACTGAGGCTCACGCGTTTCCTTAATGATTTGAAATTTTTCCCTTTGCTTTCCCTTAAAACTATTCGCGGCTTTAATGGGAAAATCCGACCCCAGATACAAGCTAAGCCTGACAGGACTTTTTTCCAGACTCTTCGCGGTCTCACGCAAGAAAAGCGCAGGCAATGGCCCTGCTTCCACGCCTTTTTCGCGCCAATTTTCATTGAACTGTAACCCGACTGTTTTGCCAGCACCGACGATCTCTCTCGTCCAAAGTGCTCTTACCACATCATTTTCTGCCTCTGCCATTGACAAAACGCGCTGTATAGGGATGACCGCACCCACGTGCGGCTCTTCCAACAGCGGTGGTGGTGCACTTACGCCAAGGTAGATAATCAGAGAAACAAAAAATAAAACGGTCATAAAAAATGGCTTGTTATCCATTGGGAGTCTCTTGCTTAGCCTTGTAATGTTTCATGACAGAGTAGGGTGATGAACTCCCCTCGAAATACTTCAGAATCTGCTCAGACGTAAGCGCCTCTTCAAGCACAACAGGTGTTTCCATCATGTGGTTTCCATGAAAATCGTGGCATCTGAGACAGCTCTCCCAATTATCTGCAATGATCAAGTCTTCATGCGAGATTAGAATTGGATCATTCTTCAGTTTGGTTTCCTTATGACAATGGAGGCAATAAGTGGTCTGGGAGATGGTCACGCGCATGCCAGAATGTTCAAGATGGCATGTGGTGCAAAACTGTGGTTGGATGTTCTGCCTCGCCTCTGCAAACCGCGGCTCGAAGAATCGAAACACCGGGTGCCGATCATTGGGTCGCTTGTGACAGTCAAGGCAGATCGCATTGGTGACTTTTTGATGACGAAAATCTACCGGCGTTCCACGTAAGCCCAGTAGGTATCTGGTATTCGCCTGTAATTGCTGCCTTATCGTGCCTCGCGCCGGTATGTGGCAGGACTGGCAAGTAAGCTCCTTGTGCCCAGTGTTCATTGGCCCCCTCATATGAAATTTTTCCTGCCCAGGCAAAACAAGCAAGAAAACACATACAACGCCAATCCCAAAACCAAGAAGGTGCCCAACATTTTGACGACGACGATTTACCTTTGGCATGGGAGTGACCTCTGCTAGATTTCATTTGAGAAATGGTCCGAGCTTTTTGCTTTCCATGCTGCTTTATTCCTTATTCACTATCTAACACTATACGCCTTCCCTCACCATATGGCCTCCACTGATGTGGGAATGTGAAGTAGTCATCATGTCGCTCATTTCCCATCCATCCCTCGTTTTTTCCTCTCCCCTTACCTTGCAGGAAATCGCTAACACCTCACCACAGTCTGAACATGTCAGATCTGCGCTCGAGGGTCGAACCCGCCGGATAAAATGTTCACACCAGACACAATAAAGATACGCAGGTCCCTTGAATCGGAACGGATACGTGGGCGAGAGTCTGTTCCAATCCACCGTTTCAACAGGAAGAGTCTTTGAGGTTTCGAAAAACATCGTCTCAATCCTTTCCTTCCCAATTTTCACTGATCGCCCTCTTTTAGTGA